>JADFGE010000264.1 GCA_022567855.1 Planctomycetota bacterium
CTATGCCGAATAGTCCCCGAATGCGCATTTCATCTCGGATAATGCGAGTTCCGTTGCTGCCGCGAACAAGAATGGAAATGAGATGACTTGATTGCGAGCGCTTTATGGGGATAATAGATTTTAGTTTTCCGATTTTTAAATTACGGTTTAGGCGCGCCTCCAGCTCCCGCGCTGCAATAACGCGCGACCATCTAAAGTGCGCAGGTTTTGCATGTTCTGAGAGCCTACAGTACGCTGGCGGCGCTGACCGGAGCGCTGATGGTCGGGTCGTTGACGCTGGTGGTGGTGGGCGTGTTCCAGAACCCGGCGGTCGACGAGCGGCCGAAAGCGGCCTTTACCACCGCCCAGCTCGAGAGCGAAATCCTGACCGACCAGCACATGGCTCATTTGGGAGCACAATTATTCAGCACGCACCTGGTGGCCGTGGAAGTCGCCGGCACGCTGCTGTTGGTGGCGCTGGTGGGCACGGTCGCCATCGTGGCCCAGATTCGCAAGCCCGGAGGGCCGTCGCATGAATGAGCTGGCCCTGTTGGAAAAATACCTGTTCGTCGGCGCGCTGTTGTTCGGCATCGGGCTGATCGGTTTTTTCAGCCGCCGCAACATGATCGTGATGTTCCTCTCGATCGAAATGATGTTGCAGGGCGTTTCGGTCAGCCTCGTGGCCTGGAGCCGCTATCACGACGACTGGGGCGGTCAGATGCTGGTGATCTTCATCCTCACCGTCGCGGCTTGCGAAGCGGCGATCGCGATGGCGGTCGTGCTGACGTTGTTTCACAAAAGCGGCTCGCTCGACATCATCCCCGTGCTCACGCTGCTGATGGGCAAAGATCAACACCTCGCGCAGGCCTGCGCGATGATCGTCAATGTCTTCGTTGCCGTGCCCGCCCTGTTCCGTCATCACCAGGCGAAGGCGGTTCAGTGGGGCGTCGTAGGTCGCATGTTGCCGTTCGGATTGGTGCTGATTCTCATTGGCGTCGCCCTGAGTGACGAGATCGACGGCGAATTGCTCATGAAGTTTTTCGGGGTATTCCTTTTGTACATCATCGCGATCAACGTGTTGAAGCTCTTCGAGGATGGGCGAAAGGACAACGGCCGACCGCTTCGCATCGGCTGGCTTCCCGTCGGTTTCGTGGGATCACTAATGGGTTTCGCGGCCGGGTTGCTGGGAATCGGCGGCGGGCCGATCGCGGTGCCGATGCTTCAGCGTATTTGCCGACTGCCGTTGAGAACAAGCATCGCCACGGCGACGGCGGTGATGTGCGTTACGGCTGCAATCGGCGCCTGGCGCAAGAACGCGGGATTGAGCGAGTTGATAGAAAGTAGTGCGACACCGGACCCGCTTGGGGAGAGTTTGCTGCTGGCGGTGTGTCTCGTGCCCACCGCGATGATCGGTGCGCTCATTGGGGCAAGACTCACGCACAAGCTGCCAATAAAGCTGCTGCGGATCGCCTTCATCCTGCTCATGATCTGGGCGAGCGTGAACATGCTCGATCTGCTCCCGTCGGAACTCGTGGCCGGAGTGTCATCATCACTCTTCCCCGCGCCCTGAAGCGGGTTGCCGTAGCTTGATCTCACTCGCTCGCTTGGGCGCACTGAACGTCGGCGGGACCTGCAGGTGGATACCGACCTTTGGTAGCCTCGCGAAGCTGTCGACGAAGATCCATCCGCATCGCATCGATCTCGCAGCGCAGTCGTTGCAGCGTTTTGTCCGGCGTGTCGGCCAACAGCTCATCAGCCGGAATCGCACGGCCCGCCTGAACTTTGATCCGCCCTCGTAGGCGAGGAAACCGCTGCCCGATCGGCCAGATGTCGTACGCCCCCTCGACGGCCAGGGGCACGACCGGCGCTTTGGTCCGCTTGACCAGGACCAGGAACCCGGCTTTGAACGGCCGCACGGTTCCATCGGTACTTCGCGTTCCTTCGGGGAACATCAGAACACACCCACCCGCATTCAGTTGATCGATCGCGGCCCGAATCGCTTGTGCGTCGCCGCGGCCGCGGCGCAGCGGGATAGACCCCGTCAACCGGATCGCCCACCCGAAGGGCTTGAAGTCGAACAGGCCGATCCGCGCCAACGAGGCAAACGGTCGATCCCATATCAGACAACCGATCGCCGGCGGATCGAGGTTCGATTGGTGATTGGCGATATAGATCACCGGCCCCTGTGACGGGATATTCGTTTGGCCGGTGTACCGGAGCCGGTACATCAGGCGAAGGAACACAAAGACCAGGTGCCGCACCAGTGTCCAGATTACGAGCACAGTGAAGGGTGAGAAGTTCGGAGCTCGACGGCGACATTGGAGGACCTTCACGGTTCCAGCCCGAAGTCCGGAAGTTGCTCGTGCGCGATCCTGGCAAGTTCGGTCACCACCTGATCGACGCTACGATCGCCGGTGTCAAGCACAATCGCCCCTTCCGGCCGAACCAGCGGCCCGTCGGCGCGCGATTCGTCCATCCGATCTCGCTGAAGGATATCGCGCTCGATTCGATCCCGGCTTACTTGCATTCCGGCGTCCACGAGTTGTCGAGCACGCCGCTGCGCGCGGATGGCAATGTCTGCATCCAGGTAGAACCGCAAGTCGGCCTCGCGAAACACCACTGACCCCTGGTCTCGACCTTCACTCACGAGCCGCGGGTGCGCTTCGGCGATCCGCCGTTGCCACGCCACCAGCGTGCGCCGAAGCTCACCCTGACCGGCAACAATTGAAACAATCTCATTCACATCCAGATCGCGGATCCGCCGGCTGACGTCCCGATCGCCAAGCAACAGTCGAGGCGGGTCGGCCGACCACTGAAAATGCATGTCGATGCGCTCGACGGCCGAGGCCAGCGTCAACCCGTCCGTCGGGTCGATTTTGGCGTCCAAGGCGACTAACGCCGCCGCTCGATACATAGCGCCGGTGTCCAGAAACTCCAGTCCCAGGCATTTGGCGAGTTGATGCGCGACGGTGGATTTTCCCGTACCAGCCGGGCCGTCGATCGTGATAATCACCCTCGGCAAGTTGTGATCGGAACGACTCGGCATGCCTGGGGACATCACGGCTTGGTTTCGATGGCGTCGGTCAGAATCTTTCGGGCCTTCTCGATATTGGCCACGGGATCGCCGCTGCCGACGTAGTCGATCGCGAGCGTGTTGACAAACCCGACACTCTGAATCGCCGCCACGCCTTCAGCCAGGTCATAGTTCTTGTGCTCACCCTGCCGATCGAACGCCTCGACGGTGGCGTGCACCGCACCGGCATACGGCGCCAACATGCGCAGCGCCTGGACGAGATCACCGGAGGCCGCGGCATGGGCAAAATCCGGGAGGGAGCCGACTCGAAACCCGCCGATCCGCTTCAGCAGATCAGTGAGGCGCTGTGGTGATGCGGTCAGTCCGTCGTGGGGCGCGATGAGCAGGTTCAACTCGGATCGTTCCATGGTCGGCATCACGGCTTTTAGCTGGGTGGCTGTCTCGTCGAGCGCCTCTTCCGTATCCGGCGCCTGGCATCGCACGGCCAGGGCGTTACACCCCATGCGGCTCGCCGCCGCCGCCAGACGTTGCACTCGATCCGCGGCGGCGTCGCGCTCGGTCTTGTCGTTGGCGGCAAACGGCAACGGCTGATCCTCGATCAAGACCAGGCAGGGGCAGCCGGCCTTATCCGCGCTGTCGCGTAAACGGTCCAAATCCTCCAGCGACCAGCCGGCCAGCATCGACGAGGGCACGTTCAGGCCGCGTAGCTCAAACTGCTTGATGGCGTAGGCGGGTACGTCCAGCAGCGATAGCGAACCGTCCCCATTGTTGGACACCAACGTGCGCAGCGATCGCGTGGCGAGCGTAAGGATCATCTTCGTTTGAGCCTACAAGTCGTTGGCGGGGAGTCTACCCCCCTGTTCAGCCGCCGCAAGCCTCCTCGTCCGTCCCGTCCTTTCTCGGCCAACCGGCCTGCACAATGGACAAGAAAACGCCGACCAGGGCAGGCCGACGTTTTCCGGAGGGGAGAAAGATCCAATATCACAGATGCTCGGAGCGCAAGCCCCAAGGTCATCATAATAGCGGCATGTCCGGTAAATGCCAAGACAAGGGTTGTGCAATTTGCCTATCTTTCCACAAACCACCCACAAAATCCCCGCTTGATCTCGTTTTGCACGACCTGAGCCGTATCACCATCGTCACCAAGCCCCTGCACGCGGCACGGGGCCCTGGTTGCCCGCCCGGGCGGGATCACTATCATGGCCGCCCCCACGGCCACGCCACCTACACCAGAGCCCCGCACCATGCCCAGTCCCCGCGAATGCCGCTTCACCGAAACCCACGAATGGCTCCACATCGACGAAGATGTGGTCACACTCGGCCTCACGCAGTACGCCGTCAATGAGCTCACCGACGTCACCTACGTCGAGATGAAGACCGCCGGCTCGACCATCCTCCCCGGCGAATCCGTGGGCGAGGTTGAATCCGTCAAAACGACTAGCGACATCTACTCCCCCGTCGGCGGCCAGCTCCTTGAGGTGAATCCGGCCGTCGCCGCTGACCCATCTCTGCTGAACTCCGATCCCTTTGGCCGGGGTTGGCTCGTCAGAATCCGTACGACTGATCCCTCCCCGCTGGACGCGTTGATGGATCAGACGATGTACGACACAAAGTATCCCACCGGGTAATCGGAGCCGCATCGGATTGTGATCGTTGCCCTTGGGGCTCGCGGCTTTGGGTCGAGGCGCTGCCCCAGGAGCGCCGGGCCTTGACCTAGAGCAGTTTCAATGAAGACGTAGCGGCTGCATGCGCTGGTCGTCTGGCGCCACGATAAATTTGCCGGCCCCGACGATCGATCGGCGCGACTCCGGTGGCACGGGCATCCTGCCCGTGCAGAGGTC
>JADFGE010000265.1 GCA_022567855.1 Planctomycetota bacterium
CAATGTCTACAAAACTCGTACCATCCAATTTGCCTAAGCGCAACACTTCGATACGGTGTTGGTGGCTAGCCCTCTTGATAATGGCATGATGATATGCGCGGATGATGTCGCCTCGCCGTACGACGCCCACCCCTCGTTCGGCCACAGGTGCTCCCACGACTTGCAGGTGACGAGGTCGCCAAACCACTGGTGGGTCAGCTCGTGGGCGATGATCCCTTCGGTCACGGCCAGGGGAGTGCGGGCGAACGAGGTGGCGAAGGTCGTGGCGGACGTGTTCTCCATGGCGCCGGCGGCGAAGTTCCGCACGATCAACTGGTGGTACTTGTCCCACGGGAACGGCTCGTCGAAGAGCGCCTCGAAGTAGGCGATCATGTCGGGCGTGCGGCGGAACGTCATGGCGACGTGGGCCTCGGTCCCGAACGGGGTGAACACGGTCATGGGCAGGCCGGGTCGAGCCGAGTCGGCTCCACCGATGTCGATCTCCGCGAAGCGGCCGATCACCAGCGAGACGAGGTAGTAGACGTGCGGCTTGTCCTGAAGGTAATGCCAAACCGCGCGGCGACCGTCATCACGGTGTGAAACGAGCCGGCCGTTGCTCGAAACCGCCAAACCGCTGGGCACGTCCACGATCAGCTCCGTGGTCATCCGCTCGTTGGGGAAATCATGGCTGACAAACCAATGACGATTGGTCTCGGGCTGGCCGTGCGAGTGAACTTGGGCTGTGTAATGAGGGGCCTGTGGCGACGAAGGCGTAAAGAACAGCCCGGTATATGGGTGATCGCAGACGTACTCGATCACGATCTCCTGCGGCTGGCCGAGCGGTAACGGCGGATCGAAGCGCAGGGTCAGCGTCTCGTCGTCTTGGTAATGCTCCACGGCGCTGTTATCGAGCGTGACGGCGGTGATATCCAACCCGACCGCGTCCAGCGTGATGGCAGAGGCCGCGGTCCCGATCGGCTCGAAGCGCAGCGTCTCGGTGGCTGTGAACCGCATGTCGTCCAGATCGTCGAAGCGCATCTGGAGCTTCATGTGGAGGTAGTCCACGATGCGGTCAGGCGGGAAGTGCCGAAGGTCCCGGCCGGTCTCTTCGTCCAAGGCCTTGGAGGACTGAACCCAGTCGGCGCGTTGCAGCTTCCCAGCCAGGCAAGCCTCGGACCCGCCGAGATCGTCCGCCATGGCCGCCGGGCATAGGGCCGCAATACCGACGATCGTGCTGAGCCTCAGCAGGCCTTGCCTCATCATTCGATCACTCATATTGGCATCTCCTTTGGCCCAAAGTGTACCGCGGCGGCGTGCCCACATGAACGGTCAGCCGGATCGCCGCCGGGAGGGGCTTTCGTCGCGTGCCCCGGCGCGGTACGATTGGGAATGCCCACCCTGGTCCACTACCCATCATCCCACGAGGACTCCGGCGGCGGCTTCCTGCGGCAGTTCGGCCACAGTGGGGAAACCACCGAGTTCCATTCCCCTATTCCTGACGGCTATCAGCGTGGTCGGCACCGGTTCGTCGCGGTCATCGGCACCGTAATGTCGGGGCTGGGCAAGGGAATCTTCAGCTCCTCCCTGGCCAAGCTGCTCAAGGACAAGGCCCTGGACATCGCCCCCATCAAGATGGAGGGCTACCTCAACATCGACTCGGGCACGCTCAACCCCTTCCGCCACGGCGAGGTCTTCGTGCTCGATGACGGCACCGAATGCGACATGGACCTCGGTACCTATGAGCGCGTGCTCGATCAGAACCTTTCGCGGCGTAATTTCGTCACCTCCGGCCAGATCTATGCGGACATCCTTCAGCGGGAGCGCGAGGGCGGATTCCTCGGCCGGGACGTTCAGATGATCCCCCACGTGACCGGCCAGGTGAAGCTGCGCCTGCGCGAGCTGGCGATGACGGGCGGACCAAAGGGCGGGCCGGTCGATGTCGTTTTCATCGAAGTCGGCGGCACGGCGGGCGATTACGAAAACAGTTTCTATATCGAAGCGCTGCGTGAACTCGCCTTCGAGGAAGGGCCCGGCTCAACCTGCTTCGTCGCTTTGACCTACATTATCGAGCCGCACATCCTCGGCGAACAGAAGTCCAAGGCCGCGCAGCTCGGGATCAAGCGGTTGATGGAAGCGGGGATTCAACCGCACATCATCGCCTGCCGCGCCCATAATCCCGTCACCGAGACGGTGCGCGAGAAGATCGCCATGTACTCCAACGTGCCGATGAATCGCGTTTTCTCGATGCACGATCGAGAATCGATCTACACCGTGCCCGAAGCGATGCGCACCGAAGGACTTGATCGGGAAGTGTTGTCGATACTTGATTTGCACGATCGTGTGGATGCGGTCCGTGAAGACCGTGCGCGGCGGCGCTGGGCCGAGTTCAACGACAAGATCCTCGCGCCGCGCACACACAAGATCACGATCGGCATCACCGGCAAATACACGACCGTTCGTGATGCCTACGCCTCGATCGATCGCGCCCTTGAGCACGCCTCGACGCATCTTTCCGCTGAGGTTGACGTGCGATGGATCGACACCTCCGACATCACCGCGACCAATGCAGTGCAGCGCCTGGCGGATGTTCATGCAATCATCGTTCCCGGCGGGTTCGGCGAGCGCGGGGTGGAAGGGAAGATCGCCTGCGTGCAATACGTGCGGACGCACGGCGTGCCCTACCTGGGTATCTGCCTCGGCTTTCAGGTTGCCGTCATCGAATATGCGCGCACGGTACTGGGGTTGACCGACGCCGACTCGACCGAGTTCAACGCGACCTGCCCCGATCCGGTGATTGCCGAGCTGCCTGAGCAGAAAAAAATCGAAGGGCTGGGCGGGACAATGCGCCTCGGGGCGCAGGACGTGCTGATCGAAAACGATTCATTGGCGTCGTTCCTCTTTGAACCCGGCGCTTCGAAGATGGTTCGGCAGCGATTCCGGCATCGGTTTGAAGTTGAGCCGGAGTACATTGATCGACTTCAGGCGGGCGGGTTGCGATTCTCCGGCCGACATCCGAAGTATCCAATCATGCAGGTGCTGGAGCTTGGGACCGATGCGCATCCGTACTTTATCGCCGCACAGTTTCATCCGGAGCTGACGAGTCGGCCGCTTGATCCGCATCCGATGTTCATGGGGCTGGTGGCGAATGCGATCAAGTACGCGAATCCTGAACTGAAATACGAAGCGTCGTCGCGGTTGAGCCGATGGTTGCGTACGCCGGCGGCGCCGAACGACGCCAAAGCGCCGGATGTGCCGATCGTCCGGACAAAGCGCGTGGGCGGCGTTCGTCTGGCTTGACCGAAATAGGGTCGGGCGTAGACTGCTGGGCGATATGCCAAACGTCAAGGCGATGTAGCTCAGTCGGCTAGAGCGAGGGATTCATAAACCCTAGGTCGGCGGTTCGAGTCCGCCCATCGCCACTACTCACAAGTCACTTATTTCCAAGGGTTTACGGGGATCGGAGACGCCAGGATCACAGCCTATCGGGGGACGAAATAGGGCAAAGTGGCTCCAAAGTGGCTCCGGCAGCCCGGATACGCCGCTGGCGGGGTCCGATTATCGGCGGGTGATCCTCGGTCGAATGGGCGCGGACGCCTTGTGGCCCCATCTACGGGCCTCGTATCCCCATTCTGGCATCAACCGCGTTTCCAGCCAATGACGGCGGTTGGGCGGATCGGTCGATGGCGGTGTGGGGTGCGGGATCGGGAAAACGGTTTTCGGGTGTGCCGGGAAAGCTGAACCGTACCCCGGCACCCTTGCGGTGAGATAGGGGGGGTAGGGCAGTCGGCGCGACACCGTTTTCTTGACGGGTAACTCGGGGTGAGAGGAAGAAACTCTCGAAAGTGTGGTAGTCTATTCCGACCCCTCACCGCCCATCGGCCCATTCGCCATCATTTTATGAAAAGGTGAAGGTTGTTGCGTATGTAAGCCTTCACGCCTTTCGTCCCTGTCTCGATGGTGATGAGTAGTGGGCCATCCCCGGAATAATTCTCTGGAAACAGCCGCGCATACTGCTTAGCTTCCGATGGTGTTACCTTCACCCCGGTACCCCAATAGGACGTGTTCTTCATGCGGTTCACTTGAAGGTTCAGCCGCTCCACGTTCTTGTCCAAGTAGCCGAAGCCGAGGAATATGACATATCGGGCTTCGCTAAGTAGTTTGCGAGCCTCGGTGAAGACCGCGTCCTGGTCAAGGGATTCATCATGCGCGATGCGAATCCCATTCGCCGCGAGTCGAAGTCGTCTCTCATCAACCTTGCTTTCGTAGGGTCGCCCCTCGTCGTCAAGTTCGGGCAGGAGGCCAAGCTGACCGTGCAGGTGCAAGATTGGAATCGCTCGCATTGCATCACGACACGCATCATCTGACTGGCCGTACCCCTCCTTCAGCATGTGGAACATGTAGTATTCGAGTGATCGATCGTAGTTGTACGTTATTATCGAGAGTGTGTTGCGTCCGAACTTATCAAAGCCGTCGGTCAGCATCATCTCAATCAAATACTGATACCAGTCCTCTTCGCTCTTCACCGAATACAATCTGTTCTCGTTCTCGCACCTGATGAGGTGATATGCGATAACGAGCTTCCCAAGATTCTCATAGTGCGGGCGTGCCTCCAGAAAAGCATCGATGGATGTCCGGCGAGCCGCGCGCAGCTTAGACTGAAACTCAGGAAGCTGCATAGTGAGCGCGTCGTGGATTCCTGAAAGCGCTGTCGGCAGATCGCTCTCTGGCGGTTGAAGGGCGACCTCTCTTAGCTCGGTACCAAGCGGGAATCTATAGGGCTTGCTCGCCCCCGCGCCCAGCACCAATACCACGGGAATGTCGA
>JADFGE010000015.1 GCA_022567855.1 Planctomycetota bacterium
GGCCACAGGTCACGCGGCGGGGACATCGTGCGGAGGCCTTGGGCTTGCTCCAAGACGGCGCGCAGACCCTCCAAGGCGGCCCGACACCGTCCGCACTGTTCGAGATGCTCGGCGACAGCTTCCCGCTCGGCCGCCTCGAGCGTCCCGTCCAGGAACTCGGACAGCCGGCCCTCCAATTTGTTGTGTATCTCGCTCATCCGCCCAACTGCTCCCGAAGTAGCTTGCGGGCCCGGTGCAACTGCGACTTCGACGTGCCCACCGACACCCCTGTCATCTCCGCGATCTCTTCGTGTGCGTAGCCTTCGACGTCGTATAGCACGAACACCTCCTTCGCCCTGCTCGGCAGCGTCTGGAGCGCAGACTCGATGTCCAGCCCCTCTGCCGAGGCACGTCGTCGTGGCGCGATCATGCGCTCCATGATTCCCTGCCCGGTCACGTGCCGGGCCTCTCTCTTCCGTACAGTCTCTCTGCGACTGAGAATGTGGTTCACCGCAAGGCGGTGCAGCCACGTCCCGAACCTCGCATCTCCACGGAACGAGCCCAGCTTCTTCCAAGCGCGAATGAACACTTCCTGCGTCAGGTCCTCCGCGAGGTCTTCGCCCGTCATGCGAAGTGCCAACGAGTAGATCCTGTCCACATGACTGCGATAGAGGCGTTCGAAGGCCTCGTGATCGCCGTCCGCGGCGCGCAGTGCGTCGGCGGATTCACGCTCTGCTGGCACAGGTTGGGCCAAGGTTCCTCGGTCGGTTCGATCCACGCTTCATCTATTCATTAGGGTTGGACAACAAACTCACGCCTTGGGTTGGAAGCCGGAACGTCGCGGAGAGACCGTGTTTGCGTTCGGAGTCCCGTGCCGACACCATCACCCGAGTCTACTCCACCCTAGCCGTTTCAGCATGCAGATAGACTCCTTCGACCTCAGCCGACCGTGACCGAAGACTTCGCGTTCGACGGCTCCGCCGAAGTGATCGCACACCGTGGCGACAGCGCGCGCGCGCCGGAGAACACACTCGCGGCGATCGACCTCGCGAGCTGACCAAGGCCTTTGTGCTCAACGACAACGACTGGGCCCAACTTTTAGGGGCGGGCGATGGCTTTGAGCGCGGCGAGAAACTGGGCGATCTGTATTTCTGCGCGATGACTGAATATGAAAAAGGGCTGCCGGTCACGGCGATCGCATTCCGCAAACCGCCGAAGCTGGACAACATGCTCGGCGAGATCGTGAGTCGGGCCGGACTCACCCAATTCCGCTGCGCTGAGACGGAAAAGTATCCGCACGTCACGTTCTTCTTCAACGACTATCGCGAGGAACCGTTCCCAGGTGAGCATCGCCTGCTCATACCCAGCCCCAAGGATGTCAGCACCTACGACCAAAAGCCGCAAATGTCAGCCCATGAGGTCTGCGAGGCGGTGCTCGATCGGCTCGAAGCCGATGATTGTGAATCGTTGATTATCGTGAACTTGGCCAATGCGGACATGGTCGGCCATACCGGCAACCTCCAGGCGGCGACGCGCGCCGTCGAGGTCGTGGACGAATGTGTCGGGCGAATCGTGGAGGCCACGCTCAAACGCCAAGGGTCGTTGGTGGTCACCGCCGATCACGGCAACGCTGAGCAGATGTTCAACCCCCTTTACGACTGCCCGCACACCGCTCATACGACCTACGACGTATTCCTCAGCGTCATCGGCGAGGCGTTCACGGGGCGTCGGCTCCGGCGCGGCGGTCGGCTGGCCGACATCGCGCCGACCATCCTGGACATGCTCGACCTCGACACGCCGCCGGAAATGACCGGCAAGTCCCTTCTTGAGTAAGGCGCAGCCGCCCGCTCGGTCGCTTGACCGCGAAAAGGGGCTCGATACACTTTTGATTGCGAACAGCCCTGCTAGCTCAATTTGGCAGAGCAGCTGACTCTTAATCAGCAGGTTACAGGTTCGAGTCCTGTGCAGGGTATTGATCTTCGGCCAGGGACGCTGTTGTGACGACGCGGAGTTGCCGTGGACTGACGATCCAACCGCGATTAGTCCGAGACCAGCCGATGCCACTTGAAGAGATTCCTCTTGAGGAAGCCAGAGATTGGTCGGGGCCTCACGTCTTCAGTGCCACGATCAAGTTCTTTGAAGGTACCCTATCAGCAGCAGAGTATCGCTACTTTCGAAGCATCCTCCGTACAGCGCCGTTCGGCGTCGAATCTGGTCGGACATGTTTAGTGTTTGGGTATGGGAGCCAGCCTCGTCATGTGTACAAGGTTCTCTCCACCCACGACAACATCGACGTGCTTTGGAGCGGCACGTGTTGCTCGTTGCTCCTTCTGCCACTGTCACTCGGAGTTGCCTGCCAAAGTGGTTTGTTGCGGGCAAATCACTGTACGGCAGCGCGGGTTGCCCTGCACCTCTTGAGCTACAGGGGACCGGTGGAGGTTTTGTCTTTTTCATCAAACATAACTGACCAAGTCGTCCGGCATGTGAAACGTCAGCGCTGGTGGGGTTTCAGGGGTTGGCCGGAGGAAATCGTCGGCAACGATCCTACGTACTTCTTGTTCAACGTAGAGCGTGACCATCCCCACGTCGAAACGGGCATACAGGCCTTGTGCTCGTTCGGACCCGATTGCCCACCCGAACTCCAAACGATCGCCGAGAGTCTCGTCGCGAGCTAACCACACAAACTGGGGGAGTCCGGCGGTGGCGGTTGCACTGGTCGCCCGGACAGCGGTGGGTACAATGGTCACAAACTCACCCGGACAAGCTGCGACTGTGCAGTCTAGTCACTGTGAGGCGCACGAATGATAGAATGGCTTCTAAGTCTGCATCCGGCTCTACTGGCTGTGATTGCCACACTAGGGTTGGCGCTCGGATTCTTCGCAAAAACCCAAGCCAAGAGACATCCGAGCTACAGTTTGTTCGGGATTCTTTGGGCGCTGATCGCCGGATCGGGGTTTGGCGTTGGCTTCGGTTTGTCGTTCCGTCTTCTGTATCTGCTTGTCGGTTGACTTGTCACGGATTCCCGTGCACATAATACCAATTTGCTGTAGCTCCACCGCAGGCACGGCTCGTTTTCGGCGCTGCTGGTCGTCCGTGAAGTGGCAGGACAGAGTCGTCATCGCTACGCAGCGTGGCACCCCGGGCGGTGGCACGGGTAGACCGTACCGCGGTCGCTACAATACCTACGAGCTCGCCCGGATATGTTGCGAGTTTGCAGTATGATTCGTGTTATGCCATCGCCGCTGCGCCGCAAGAAGTGGATCATCGTCGTACTGGGCGCGCTGGTGCTCCCACCGTCAGCCGTGATCGTAACGGCCGCCTGTCTTGCCGGCTGCACCACCACGATCATTCCGCCGGCCGATCCCACCGATCCGGTGTCAGTCTTTGTCCTTGATTACGGAAGGCATTCGAGCCTCCTGCTTCCCGACACTTCTGCGCAAGCCTTCACCGAGTACGCGTACGGCGACTGGAACTGGTTTGCCTTGGACAGATCCGAATGGTACGACGTTTTCCCAACCCTGTTCTGGCCGACACGTGGTGCGCTAGGACGTCGAACACTACATGTTGAATCCAACCCCGAGACGATCCTGGGCGTCCTCGCGTGCGAACACGTTCTCGAAGTCACCGTCAGCGCACAAAAGGCAAGCGAACTGTCCGCAGAGCTCGATTCACAATTCCAGCAGCGCCGCGAGACCTTGCACTATCAACCACTGTATGACCTCAGCTTCGTGCATGGTGAGACGGCGTTCCATCTCTTTGACAACTGCAATCACGTGCTTGCCGATTGGTTGCGTGAGCTCGGCTGCGAAATCCGAGGACCGGCCATGGCCGCCGATTTCGTTGTGCGTGAACGAACCGAGACCGTCCAGCCTTAGCGGGGCGCCGGTCCCGGACATTCTGCGGACATTGGCTGTGGCATTTTGTCGCCGATTCCGTTAGTGTATGTCGCTTGTTTGGGGGGTAAGGCGTCACAAACCGCAACTGGCTTGGTGAGGTGAATGTCAGACGCTTTGCAGCATGACATCGTGATCGTTGGCGGCGGAGGGGCGGGGCTGCGCGCTGCCATCGCGCTGGCTGAGCTTGATCCGACCCTCTCGGTGGCGGTGGTGTCCAAGGTCTATCCGATGCGAAGTCACACGGTCGCCGCCGAAGGAGGGGCGGCGGCGGTCATCAAGGACAATGACTCGCTCGACGCTCATTGTTACGACACGATCAGCGGATCGGATTGGCTGGCCGATCAGGATGCGGTCGAACTGTTCGTACGAGAGGCCCCAAAGGAATTGATCCAACTGGAGCATTGGGGCTGCCCGTGGAACCGCGAGCCGGACGGCCATGTCGCGGTGCGACCGTTCGGCGGGATGAACATCGAGCGCACATGGTTCGCGGCCGACAAGACCGGCTTCCATATGCTGCACACGCTGTTTCAGACCTTGCTGAAATACGACGAGGTGGTGCGGTACGACGAGTGGTTCGCCACGAAGCTGCTCGTTGCCGACGGGCGGTGCCAGGGTGTCGCGGCGATCGAACTCCGCACCGGCCAGGTTCGTTGTATTGCCGCCAAGGCCGTGATCCTCAGCACCGGCGGGGCGGGACGAATCTTCCCGTTCACCACCAACGGCGCGATCAAGACGGGCGACGGCATGGCGTTGGCGTATCGAGCCGGCGTACCGCTGAAGGACATGGAGTTTGTCCAGTACCATCCGACCGGGCTGCCGGGTACGGGCATTCTCATCACCGAGGCGGCACGGTCTGAAGGCGGCGTCCTCCTCAACAAGCACGGCGAGCGGTACCTCAGCAACTACGACCTCGGCGAGCCGCTGGATGTTCACGACCCCAAACACCCACAAATGCGCAGCATGGAGCTCGGCCCGCGCGACCGGCTGTCCCAAGCGTTCGTCAAGGAGCACGAAAAGGGCAACACGATCGACAGCCCCTTCGGCGACGTGGTGCACTTGGATATCCGCCACCTCGGCGAGAAGAAGATCGACAAGCTGCTCCCCTTCGTCCGTGAGCTGGCGACGAACTATGCCGGCATCGACCCGGTGCATGAGCCGATCCCGGTTCGTCCCGTCGTTCACTACATGATGGGCGGGATTCATACTGATATCAACACCGCGACGCCGTTGCCGGGCCTGTACGCGGTGGGCGAGTGCGCGTGCATCAGCATCAACGGCGCGAATCGTCTCGGGTCCAACTCGCTGACGAAACTCCTCGTGTTCGGAGCGCGGGCGGGAAAGGCAGCAGCGCAGTACGTCGGCGGGTGTGGCGCGATCAGCGTGGCGGCGATTCAGTCCCAAGCCGTAGACGAGCAGGTCCGGATCACTGCGCTTCTCAACAAAACCGGGGGCAGCGAGCGGATCGTGTCGCTTCGCACCGACATGTACCACGCGATGGAATCCGGAGCCGGCATCTTTCGCGATGAATCGTCGCTGAAACGCACCTGTGAGACACTCGCTGAAGTGCGCGGTCGCCTCCGGGATATTCAGCTCGACGACCGCAGCAACTGTTTCAACACGGAACTCATCGCGGCGTTGGAACTGGAGAACATGATCGACATTGCGAACGCCGTCGCCCATTCAGCGCTGGCCCGTACGGAATCGCGCGGATCGCATCAGCGGACCGACTTCCCCGACCGCGACGATGCGAATTTCCTCAAGCATTCGATGGCGTATCAAACCGATGGGGGGCCGCCGCGGATCGAGTATCTTGACGTCGTGATTACCAGGTGGCCGCCGGCGGAACGTGTGTACGGCGCTAAGCCTGTGGAGACCGCTGGCGAGTAAGAACAAACCACCATCGGCATGAACTCCACCAAACGACAAAGTCCCGAGCTGCGAGCCTATGCCTGAACAGACAATCACCCTCGACGTCTTTCGCTACCGGCCTGATGAGGACGAGCGATCGACGATCCAAAGCTACGACGTGCCCTACTACGAGCACTGGGTCATTCTTGATGCGCTCAACTGGATCAAGGACCACGTTGACGGCACCTTGTCGTTTCGATGGAGTTGCCGCATGGGCGTCTGCGGTAGCTGCGGGATGATGATCAACGGCGACCCGAAGCTCACGTGCGCCGCGTTCCTGAAGGACTACTTTCCGAGGGCAATTCGCGTTGAGCCGCTGGTCAACTTCCCGGTCGAACGCGATCTCGTGATCGTCATGGACGACTTCATGTCCAAACTGACGTCGGTCAAGCCGTGGCTGATTCGTGACGACACAAGGCCGATGGAGGAAGAGCTCCTTCAATCCCCGTCTCAATTGGCTGCGTACAAGCAGTTCTCGATGTGCATCAACTGCCTGTTGTGTTACGCAGCCTGTCCGGAGCTCGACGGCGATCCGGACTTCCTCGGCCCGGCGGCGATCGCGCTGGCGCACCGGTACAACCTTGACTCGCGCGATCAGGGGACCGCCGAACGCCAGGACATCCTTGGCGCCGAAGAAGGCGTTTGGGGATGCGCCCTCGTTGGCGAATGCACCGCGGTGTGCCCCAAGAACGTCGATCCGGCCGGGGCGATACAACAGGCCAAGGTGGCCGTCACCAAAGATTGGTACAAGCGCCTGCTTTTACCCTGGGGGAAGCGATGAGAAAGCCGCTTGTTCAACCGTACCCCAAAGATTGGTTCCTCAGAACACGCGCATACCGCTTGTTCATGCTGCGCGAACTAACGAGCGTGTGTATCGCCGGCTATCTCGTGTTCATGTTGTGGTGGCTGTATCAACTCGGCAAAGGTGATACCGAGAGTTTCCGGTCACTGCTGAGCATCGCCAAGCATCCGGTGTCGATCGGGCTGCACACGATTGCGCTCATTGCCGCAGCCTGGCATTCCATCACATGGTTCAATCTGACACCGTTGGTCATGCCGATGCGCATCGGCGAGGACAGAGTTCCCAACGTCGTGATAGCGATCGCCATGGGCTACGGCCCCTGGCTCGCCGTATCGGGATTCATTCTTTGGGCAACGTTGCGCTAGGCGAAGCACTAAGGACGCCCAGCCTGGAGCGAGGACGGTAACGGTCGTGAGCCATCTGACGAAGACCAACGAAGCATTCTGGTGGTCGCTTTTTTCGGCCGGCGGCGTGATGGCGGCACTGTTCCTACCTGTGATGATCTTCGTGACCGGCTTTGTGCTGCCTTTCATGATGGGCGAGGACGTTGAATCGCAACGTGATCGAATGGTCAGCCTCGTCACGTTCTGGCCGGTCCGCATCGCGCTGTTTGGAATCATTTTCCTGTCGTCATTCCACTGTGCGCACCGAATCCGCCACGTCCTGATGGACTTTGGACTTCGCTGGGCAGGGGTTGCACTGATGATTTGCTGCTACGGTGCTGCCGCGGCGGGGGCGGTAGCCGCCGGACTTATTTTGGTCCGACTCTAGGCTCTGTCTGATGGATAGTGGGACGGGCATCTTGCCCGTCTGAAACAGTGAAACGGACGGGCTGGAAGCCCGTCCCACCAAGCAATCAGCGCAACCTGGTGATCCATCAGACAGAACCTAGCGGCCTCTACCACGTTTTCGTCAGCGGCGGTATGCTGGAGGCAGAATCGTGCCCGAGCTCAAGCCCATCTCCAGGGAAGCGATACCGGCTGCGATCGCCAAGGCCGAGCGCTATCGTCTGCTGAACGAACCGCGCGCAGCTGAGAGCATCTGTCGTGACGTGCTCCGCGTCGACTCAGAAAACCAGGAAGCGCTCGTGTTGCTGCTGCTGACACTGACTGACCAATTCAGCCGCCAGATGCGGGTCGCGGTGCATCACGCTCAGGAGGTTCTGCCTCGCCTCAAAGACGAATACGAGCGGACGTATTACGCCGGCGTAATTTGCGAGCGCTGGGCGAAGGCTCAGCTCGAACGCGGCGCGCCGGGGTATGCCGCCTATGAGTGGTTCCGCAAGGCCATGGAATCCTACGAGAAGTCCGAAGCGATCAGCCCGTCGGATAACGACGACGCGATCCTTCGCTGGAACACCTGCGCGCGGATTCTCAAGCGCAACGATCAGATCAGGCCCAAGCCGCAAGATCAAAGTATCCAAGCGGGCTTCGAAGATGAAGTGCCGTATCGGTAGAGAACACGTGGCAACGCTTCACATTTAGACGTGTGCTAAAGATACGGATCGTTGGCCGAATCCGCTCGCCAAGCGATGTAAGCACGAACCACGGCGATGCCGCTGATCACGAGGGTGATCAGCGTCGTGAGCGTAACAGCCTTCCATCCACCCAATTTCCGTGATTGCGGAAGCGCGCCAATCCACACAGCCAATGGAGCTGCGACGGCGACCAGATAGGCCCAGGCCGGGACATTGCTAAACGATAGCGAATACCCGCTGTACGCCAGACCTATTGTGAGAACGCCGGCGACGGCGATCGACTCGCAACCAAATCCAGCCGGGGCCCGCCACCATGCGACAAGTGTTGCAGCACCAAGGCACGCGGCTGCGCCTCCTGCCAACTGTGCCAGCTTGGCGTTCCCGGACAAAACAAGGACGAGACTCACGCCGACAAACGCGACACAAAGCGGCATCGACACCGAAGCACCACGGCTCCGACTGGTGATCAGCTGCATCGTCAGCAACCACAACAAAAGCAATGCAGCCACCGTTGTTCGGTGAATCCACAAATGCTCCTGGTTGGCAAGGACGATCAACCAGCCGCTCGTGCCCGCAAGCACCGCCGCGCCGATTACGCGCAGAATCAAGGGCTGGCGGCCAACTGCATCAAGGCCGCCGATCACCATCGCGCCGACGACGAGCGCAAACAGCCATTGCCAAGTTTCATGAGGTGGAAAGGCCGGCCATCCGTCAACGATTATATGACATGACAGGTACCCCAACCCGAGCGCGGTCGCGCGGATCAAGCGACCGCGATCCCTCAACCGCCATGCAATAATCAAAACCGCCCCACAAACGAGCATCGGCGCCACAACAGGGAGCACGATCGTGTTCAGCATGCGCAGCCGCTCGGCCATGAGTTGACCGTGATTTCGATCCTCATCGCTACAGCTCGACGCACACTACTGGCGAGCACCTTCCAGACCGACCATGATCGTCACTTCGTCACCCAGCATTCCCTGCATGTAGTTCATGCCATAATCGCTACGCTTGATTGTGAACGTTACGTCGAAGCCGGCCCTGTACCCGAATCGCGCACCTTTATCGCCCTGGCCAACGAATTCCATCTGTACTGTGATGGGCTTCGTGACGCCGTGGAGTGTCATGTCGCCTGAGACGGTGTACGTATTCTCGCCGCTGCTCTGAACCGACTTGCTCTTGAAGGAGATCGTCGGAAACTGCTTCGCGTTGAAGAAATCCGGACTCTTGAGATGGTTGTTTCTACGGGTGGCGTTCGTATCCAGACTCTGGGTCTTGATCTGAACATCGAAGAACATCTCAGAAGGATTGTTGGTATTGAGCGTGAACGAGCCAGTGGTCTCGTTGAATCGACCATAGAAGTACGTTACGCCCAGGTGCTTGATCCGGAAGATCGCGGTGGTGTGGACCGGATCAACCTTGTAGGTTTCAGTAGCCTGCGTGTTAGTAGCCTGCGTGTTAGTGGTCTGCGTGTTGGTGGTCTGCGTGTTGGTGGTCTGAGGATCCGCCGGCGAAAACGCGGCGAGGCCGGCAACCGTCGCCCCAGCGAGCAGCGACACTAATACAACTCGAATCTTCATCATTCATTTCTCCTTGGGTTTCTCAATACTCCGCCTCGCGACGGACTCGTCTGACCGAAGCAGTGCCTCGATCGCCTGTTTCAATAGTTGGTAGTCATCGTTCTCGGTTTCATACTGTGGATCTTCAGATGGGAACAGGACCGGTCCGGGATGGAGAAACCGGATCACACCGTCTCTGTCAACCAGGAAGGTGACGCTCGTCGCCCGTCGCCGTCCGGATGAAAGATAGGCCTTGCGTAGCTCCGACCAATCTGCGTCGATTGCGAGTTCGCCCTTGTAGCCGAAGCGCTGCGCCATCGCCAGCACTGCTTCATCATCGACCGTGCGCGTCGGCTTCGGGTGATAGACGCCGACGACGCGCAGTCCCTTCGGCCCGTATTCCTGTCGCAGCTTCTCAATGGCGGGCAGACTAGCCTGACAGTACGGGCACGTGTTCGTCCACCATCGATACAACGTGGCCCTGACTTGCTTTGGATCACTATCCTCGGTCTGGGCCGGCAGCTCACGGTCGAACTCAAGCTTCGGGAAACGCGTGCCTACACGATCCTGTCCGCCGCGTGATGGAGGAAGCGTCTTGATCGGCGCCGACGCGATCAGCGATTCGTCGCGCAACTGGTCGATCAATTCGGCGGCGGCGTCCGGTGTGATGTGAAAGCCGTTGAACCGCACCGTCCCCCGCTTGTCGATAATAATCGCCCACGGCGTTCCGCCGGTCCGGTAGCGCCGCATCAACGTGGATCGCCTGCCGTTGCTCCCATCGTGCCCTATGGGAATCTCCAGTCCGAACTCCTGCGCCATTCTCCACCCAGCCTGCGCGGTGTTTATTTGGTATCCCTCAAAGACAGTCTGCACCGCAACGAACGCAACATCATCCGCACCCTCGTATCGATCAACCAAATCGACGAGCGTCGGGAATCCGTACTGTCTGCACCCCGGGCACCACGACTGAAAGCAGTACAGATACAGAACCTTGCCTGAGAAATCCGTGATGTCCAGCGACTTGCTATTGGGCGGCAGATTCGCCCACTGCGCGACGTCCCAACTCGGGGCTGGCTGGCCGAGAATCCCTCGTGCTTGCGGTTGAGCGGCGATCGGCGCTTGCATCGCCAGCAACATCAATCCTATTAGCCCAGATTTCCAGCTCATCACAATCATCTCCAACACGAGTTCGTCTGCGAATCTGAACCCCTGATAGTAGAGGATTATTCTGTGACGACGATCAGGAGCGGACGGCCGACCCTACCAGGGATTCGGTTGCGAAGCGCCCATTCCCGGTCCAAGTATGACCGCGTTCAGCAGCAATCGTCCACTGCCCTCGTAGTACCCTCGAAAAAACGGATCGGCGGCAAAGAGAATCACCTGGCCGTTTCCGACCCGTTCAACGGTCGCGTAGGCGGTGTCCGCGGACCGCTGGCGCGCCTCCGGCCAGAGCAGACCGCTGAGGCGCAAGTGCGCCCGGTCCGTCAGCCGAACAGGCGTAGCGACCGGATGCTTGGACATATACGCAAATTGCCCTGATATCAGCACCGGCAGCCGTTCGCCGAGACCGAAGCACAGCCAGTGCTCGGGATCCAACTCAGATGCCATGATCGTCCCCCGGGGCGAGAAGATGCGTTGCCACTCGTCGAGGCGCTTCAGATCATCATCCTTTTTCGAGGGCGATCGTTCGTGCTCTTTATCATCTCCCTTGGCGTCCGGTGACTCGGCATCGTTGGGTTCCTTGTCACCCCATACCTCATCGAGATCGATCTGAATCGCGTGGGCGCTGCGCTCTCTATTCACCGCTTCCGCATAGACGTCCAGTTCACCGAGGACATTTCGTCTGAGACGTACGGATGACAAACCAATCTCTTCACTCGCCAGGAACGACGCAGAGCCACCCATCGCAATCAGCGTGCCGCCGCTCTTAATCCACGCCTCCATCTTCGCAATCGTCGATTCGTTCAAGACGGCTCGTAGTGTGCTTGACCCCCAAACATTAGGCAGCACCAGCACGTTGTAGTTCCGCAGGTCGATCCCCCCCAGGCTTTGGATGTTGATCGGCGAGACCCGCAGACCGGTTCGCGCATCAAGGAGAAACCACGTCGAGCCGAACGATGTCGTCGAGATCGGCCACTGGGAGGCGATCGCCACCCGCGGCTGCTCCAACAAATGGAAGCGTTGACCACCCAAGTCCGGGCCGGCCTCACTGAGCGCCGTATCGACCGGCCGAATGATGACGTCGAAGCGTGCTGCGATTTCGTTGAGCAAACCGTGGAGGTTTTCGGGATTCTCGTGGCCACGCAGAAGAACAGTCCCGCGATCGTACTGTCGACGCCCAACCGCAAACGGCTTCGAGGCCACGCGCAACTTACAATCCGAACCAAGGAGCTGCACGATCGAACCGTACAGATCCGACGATTGACCATCGATCAAATAGCCATACGCGCCGCGCTGCTCGCCGGGCAATCGAGCGTCAGGCGCCGGTGCGCCATTCATGCCCCTTTCGCGGACAATTCGTTGGACCCAATACGCCTCGAGCCCATATGCCATTGGGATATTCCAACCGGTCACGTCGTACAGCCGACTGCCCCGGCGATTCTCAAGCTCCGTCCGTTCCTCCTTCAGAAAGTCATCGCTCATATGCGGATCGAAACCAAGCGCTGCGTTGACCAATCTTCGGCTCGGTTGTTTCGACGAGACGACGATCGTGCCAGAGGGGAACGCGCGCGACTGGACGGTTTCACCCCAGACGTCCGTCACATCTTCAGCCACGAAATCCTTGGGTGAGATTCGATATTCGATGCCTTGGCGATCGAGCAGATCAAGGAACCGGTTGCGCTTGGCCGTATCGTTCATCGGCGGAACGAGAAACGCTCCTGGACCCGGCGCGTCGTCCGAGACGGCCCAACGGAAATCCGCAAGGTAGTCGCGCAGGATCTCCTGCCGATTGGCGCGCAGCGTTTCGAGATTCGCGAAGCTGCTCACCACGTGGTGATGCACCGCGTCAGCGTAGGTGAGGATTTGACCGGCCGGTTGCTTGATGGCCGCCGCGTTTACGCCTGCCTGTTCATAGAGCAGTCCCACAGCGCCGCGCAGCCCCGCCCATGCGTTTGTGTACCCCGGATACCACTCTTCGTACCACTCCCTGGTGTAATAGCTCCAGCCGTGACGATCGAACGCTGCTGCCTGGTCGGCTGAGAATCGCAAACGCCACGCCAAACTGCTCTGGGAGATATCGATGTTCAGCGGTTCACGAGGTGGATCGAAAAGATACGTATCCAAGCTCCCCATCTCGTGCGAATCCACGACCAAATGGGGATTCCATGATCGGATGACGGCGGCGCGGCCCCGCGTTTCCGGATGCACCTGCATCAACCAGTCGCGATTGAGGTCAAAGAGATAGTGATTGCCCCGGCCGGCCGACCACAGTCCTCCATGCTGCATCGCTTGGTAGTCGGTGTTGGGAACCTTCCCCTGGAGCGTTTGTAACTGGGCGAGATACCGCTCCCGCCCGTCCGGGTTCATCAACGGATCGATGTGGATCACGAGTTGGTCGAGCCAGGCGCGCGTCTCGGCGTCCGTTCCCGCCGCGAGCAGATAGGCCACGGTCATGGCCGCATCCGTGCTCGACAGCTCATCACCGTGGATGTTGTACGCCAACCACGCCACCGCGGGCATCGTCTTGACGATTTCGTCCCCCTCGCCGGTGTTCTTGAGCTTCCGGGGGTCGGCGAGCTTGGCGTTGTTCTTCCTGATCTGTTCGAGCCTCGCATGATTCGCCGGACTCGTGATCGTCAGGTAGTACAGCGTGCGCTTCTCGTGCGAGTCAGCGTACGGGTGCATCGTCACGCGGTCCGAAGCTTCGGCCAAGGCGCGCAGGTACCGCACGAGCGGCTCGTACCGAACTGCCGTCGCGCCGATCGGGTGCCCGATGACTGATGCCGGGTCGGGAATGCTCGCATCGAGCAGCCTTGATTCGAATAGTGAGGACAAGCTTCCCGCCGCGACCGGGGCCTCCTGAGCCGTGATCGCAGTGCTTATGCAGCCAATCGCCACGAGCGCCCAGCAAGCGGTCAACCGTCGCCGATGAGCGCGTAAGGATGAGGGACAAACCTGAAACATCGATGCACCTCCTGTAGCCAAGTGCCAACGTATGGTTAGCCCCAATATACGCCATTACGCGGCGGCTGCGGCATTTGAATTGCGGCGGCGCTGAGGCGAGCTCGGCTTGTGGCTGAGGAGGGCGAGTCTGGAGATGGCTCAGTCCGGCTTTTTCAGTGTCACGTCGTCCTGCTTGCGGTTGATGCCCTGGTGATAGGTGACCTCGTATCCGAGGTCCTTGCGCTCGGCGGGCTTGATCTGCGCCGAGAACTGCGGGCTGCGATAGTCGTGTAGTTTCGGATCCAGTTCGCTGGTGAAGACGACATGCCCCTGAAAGCTCAGCCGGATCTCAACCTCGATCGGCTTGTCACGGTAGTTGCGGATGCGCTCGACGCGCTGTTCGTGGTCGTTCCATCCGCCAACTGGGTAGTTATTACGGATCTTATGCCCTTTGGTTGGACTGAAGTATGTCTTGCCATTATCAGTACGAAACCAGAAGTCGTCGCGCCAACTTCGCAAGCGGAGCCGTTCGTAAATCACCTGCGGATCGGGTCCAAGGTTCAACTCAATCTCCTGCCCGATTGGAACGTACTTTGAGCTGTAAGCCGTCAAGAACGACAACCCATCCCGGCCGTTATCACGAAAGAGCCGAACGACCCCATCAGGTAACGGCGTCTCGCCGAGACTGCTCGCCTCGTCGTTGCGAAGAATGAACAACCGCACAAGCTGATCGCCGTACTCGGCAGGGCGGTATCGGTACTTGATTTGGAACGGCACGCTCGCGCCTTGGAACAATCGCAGGCGCTTGGACCAAGTGTTCTTGATGGTCTCGGTGCCCTCGATCGTAAAAATGAAATACTCCGAAAGGCCTTCCTTCACGATCGCCTTAGGGGCCCGAGCCGCGTCATCCATTTCCGCAGCGAGACCGGAGTAGGCGAGACCTCTTGCTCGCTTCTCCAGTTGGCGAACCTTAGCGCCCAAACGTAGCCGCTCAGAAGTATCCTGTGACACCAAGCCGCGGCGTGCAAGATCCGCAATTCTCTCGACGAGATTGATCTGGCCCACTACAAGTCGCACCTGCGCGTTTTCATAGTCCTCGCCGGAGTTATTGGTGATTCGCACGAAACCGTCGAACGACATCCGTTCTTCAGCGGTGTCAGCAACACACACATAGTCCGCCGCCCACGTGATGCCGCTTGTGAAGTAGCTGATTTCCACGACCGCGCTGCCGCTGAAGTCACTCTTCACGTTCCAATACAACATCTGCGGCTTGTCGTGCGGGAAGGTCGTGTCGAGAATATCCAACTCCTGAGCATGGGTTTGAAAACGCAGATCGACACTCGTCGGATCAATCAGTGTGTTCGCCCACGAGAATTGAAGCGGATTATCGCCTTTGGAAAACGTGATATGGCGTGTCTCGCGGACGAGCGTTAAGTCTTCACTGTTGTAGATCGTCAGTTGCACCGTGTCTCGCTGCGGAATCGTCGAGACATCGACGTTGTCGGCGTAGGCAGCGGCAACCGGCAAACCGAGCGCCAAGATAATCGCGTGAAGATTGTGCTTGTGAAGTAATATCATCTGTAGAATCCTTGAACTTCCGTCAAATCGTTGCGATGAAACGAGCAACCAGCGGCCTGTGATCTCACCATTCGTTCTTGATAATCACATGAAGCGTGTGCACTTGCTTGACGGCCTTTTGGTCGTCTCCACGCGGCTCTAACGTGACGTGGAACACAGGCCGATCGGCTGTTGACTTGTCCCGATCAACTTGCTTCAGTGTGCCTTGTGTGCCAAAGGTCCACTCGACGTGCCGACCCGTGTTGCCAAGTATCTCCGCTCGAAGGGCCGGCATGGACTCAGCCAGGTCCAGCACCACAGGTGAATCTTTGAAATTCTCGATCTCGTACTTCACGATGATGTCGTAGTCATAGAGCTGGCCAAGAACGCGCTTCTTCGTTCGGCGATCGATCGTGCGCTTCACAACGATGTCCTTCGCCACGCCCAGATACAGCGAGACTTCGTCATCACGCGGCGTGAACGAAGCCCAATCTTCGCCGAGAAACGCAACCGTGCCGTGCCCATCGTCCTGGAAAATCCGTGCCTTGCCGGGCATCAACGGGAACTTGCCCAAGCCGTGCTCCTCATCGTTGATGAGAACGTAGTGCATCGGGATGCGAAGCTGTTTCTTGGGGGCATCCAGATAACCATGTGAGGCGAGGTCGGCCGTGTAGGTTTTCTTGACCCGGACGTCGGTGAATTTAGCTGACAGAAGTCGCTTCGTCTCGTTGATCCCGATCGGGCGTTCCAGGCGATCGCCGAAGCCCGCCCACATCCCGGCGAACCCAAACGCCTCGTTGGAGTTGTTGTGCAACTGGATGTATTGCCACAATGTCAGTGTCTTCTCATCATTTGATGCGATCGCGCGATACATGAACGTTTTATCAAGCCCGCCGATGATGTAACTGATCCGCACTCGCGCCGATCCGGCACGTGGTGAGCTGACCTGCCATAGCAGCGCGTTCTCGCCCGGAGGATAGGAAACCGAGAGCACCCGGATGTTCTCCGGATCAGTGAGGCAGCGGAACTGGATGCTGTCTTTGTCGATATTCGTATTGGCCCAGGCGAAAACCACGTCGTTGACGCCCTCGGCCAGTGGAACGATCCGCTCCTCTTCAACGAGCGTCGTGTTGAAATTGTCCAGTTGAATCTCGACGCGCTCACGAGCCGGTAGCGTGATGAGCTTCACGCCCGCTTGTGCATGGCTCCCTTGCAGCGCGATTACGACGGTCGCGAACAACAACGCTTTGGAGACAGGAATTCGGTGAATCATCGTGCAGCTCCGATTCTGGATTACGCCTTGAAGATCCGGGCCTATCGGACCTACCGGCCTTCCTAGGTGCGTGTAGGAACGGCTCAAACCGGCCGCTCCAATAACACATGGCCTCAGATCGAGGCGCGCACCCTATGAATCGGTGAAATTCAGGCGCAACTTAGTGATCAGTTCCCGGACTATGTTGGTTGAATCGACGCCTGAATCGACGCCTCCCACCGACTTGGACCGGCCCGTGCCGGCTCCCAGGCGTTCAGAGCGGTTGTCAACGGCAGCCGCCCTACAGCCCTTCTTGAAGATCGCGATTGATCATCGCCTTGAGATTGAACGCACTGGCATCTTCGTCGCCGTGGTTGATGGCGGTGTCGACGGCAAAATAGGCGTCGGCAGCTTCGCCAAGCATGAATCGCAGCGCCGCAACCATGAAGAGCGCGTCGGTATCGCCGAGATCCTCGCGCGCTCGATCAGCGTAAACACCAAGCAAGTTGAGAATCTGCTCGCGCATCAGGGGATCGCTCGGCACCGATCGCAGCGCCTCAGGCTGGTCTCGCATCGCTCGGCGCATCGCCGATATTGCCGCGTTCTCTCGATCCAACAGGCCGGACGAGATTGCATATCCGATCCGCGGCGCACCTTCGAACGGCAGTGCGTACACCAACTCCGAAAACATCGCATGCGCTGCATCAAGATATCCATCACGCAAATGCGACCACGCGTCGTCGATGCTGGGCAACGCAGGTTCAGGGAGCGTGTAAGTGAGTGGTTCGTCGTACACAACATACGTCGTCGTGTTGTACGAATACGATGGCAGGGCGCAATAGCAGTTATACCAACCATAGCCTGCGTACGAACGACAATACGAATTGTGATATCGCAGGTGGTAGTACGAACCGTAGTATGTGTGGTGGTATGGATATCGCCAGCTTAGTGATCCGAACCGGAAGCTGAAGCGAAAGTGCCCGCGATGATGGCGGCGGTGTCCGTACCAACCATCATGGTGAGAATCGTAGTAGTGCCCGTCGTGATGGTAGTCATAGTCGTAATGGTCGTCGTACCCGTGCTGATAGCCGTCATCGTAGCCGTCGTCGTAGCCGTGATTCCCAGCGTGCTCTTGAATCACCCGTTCGATCACCGTGCGCGGCGCGGGGTTCCAAGGGACTGTCGGTAAGCGTCTTGGGCGATCGAAAATCCCACGGTTGGGCCGGATCGGCTCGATTGTCGGTGTCGTAGGCACGTTCCGCTTGGGATACGAGCGCGGACTCTTCCTTGGCTCGGCAATACGTGTGATCGATCGGTCGAGCTTGCGCTTGTCTATGACACCGCGCGGCAGCGTAGCGGGCTTGTTCGGTCGGATTGAAACACGTCGATCAACGGTGGGGGTGCGCTCAGGACGTGTTACGGGCGCTTTGGGCCTGGCGGTAGTCGGTGGCGGGGTGATTCGTCGTTTCGGTCGGGAAGGCAGTCGCTCGATCGGCCGCTTGGGCGGCGACACACTGCGCTTGGGCCTCGAACTCTGCGTCGGTGGCAACGCCTTGCGCTTCGGCGGTGAACTTCGCTTGGGAGGCGACGCCTTGCGCTTCGGCGGTGAACTTCGCTTGGGTGGCGAGGCCTTGCGCTTCGGAGGTGAACTCCGCTTGGGTGGCGACGCCTTGCGCTTTGGCGGTGAACTTCGCTTAGGCGGCGACGCCTTGCGCTTCGGCGGTGAACCTCGCTTGGGCGGCGACGCCTTGCGCTTTGGCGACGGACTCCGCTTGGGCGGCGACGCCTTGCGCTTTGGCGACGGACTCCGCTTGGGTGGCGAGGCTTTACGGCTTGGCGTCGATCGCGATGGTTTGGCTCCCTTATTAC
>JADFGE010000266.1 GCA_022567855.1 Planctomycetota bacterium
CACCAGACGGCGAATATGCGGTTTGCATTCCGGGCATTGTGAAAGTAACAGCGCAATATTGGTTAACGGGCCGATGGCTACCAGGGTAACAGGCTCTGGTGCACGCATCAGGGCATCCCGAATCGCCAGAAACGCCGGTACCTCGAGCGGCTTTCGGTTGTGCTCAACAAAGTCGTAGCCAGCCATTCCCGATTTGCCGTGCACAGATGCCGCATCACGCGGTGCGCGTACCAGCGGCACAGCGGCTCCCTGGGCGAGCGGAATCTCCGCATTCCAGAAATGCAGCAGTTGCAAGGCATTACGGGTAGTTTTCTCAACCGAGACATTACCCGCGACGGTGGTCATCAGTTGCAGGTCGAGTTCGGGGGCAAAAATCGCGGCGGCAATGGCGACGGCATCGGCGGCGGCACTGGCAGCATCGGCGGCGGCACTGGCGGCGGCATTGGCGGCACGGGCGGGCAGAGCCATCGCCAGAGTAACGGCAATATCAACAGCCTCTATATGATTGGCGACCTGACGTAGCGGTATCTTTCCGAAGGAACCTGCTCTGATAAGTGGCTGAACACGCAGAGCACATCTTCCCGCCCAAGCAGCGATCGCCTGAGGTGGAAGTTTTGCGAGCATTTCGGCCGTCACCGGCGAAGATTCGGGCGTTTCGCTCATTGAGGATCCTCTCGGCACATGGTAGCTAGGCGAAGAAAATCCGCACGTTGCTGGCGGTATGCGATCCGGTCGCAGCCTTTGTGTCCCCTGATGAGGCGCCGCCTGTGTAGGGGACAAAGGACAACGTGTGACCGGAACGGGGAAACGGTGGTTTTGCGGATCAAACGCGGCGGACGGGGCCGGGCGGCGATTGAAGGACGGTTTGGGGTGAACGTGGGCGGTCTTGCGCGTTGTTGAATCGGACGGTGAAGGGGCATTGGCCGATCAGCGGCTTGCTCTGTTCCCAACGCGACCAGCGGTCGCGGCTTTATATGGGTGTGACGAACGACTTGGGCCGGTTGCGGAGCGCGACCACTCCCGATGGAATCGGGACGGCTTTACATTTGATCCGCACATCTGTGTTTATCTGTGGTTGCTTGTTTCCTCGTGCGCGCGACAGCGGCCAGACCGCAAGTTGGTGTTACCCCGCTTGCTTGGCGAGGTGGTGCAACTTCGATTCGATCAGATCGACGAGGTTGTCGAGGATGTCGGGCGAATCCAGCGACCAAAGCCCCCACCGGCTGTCGAAGGACTCGCGGGCCAATTCGAGGCCGTCGCGGACGGTCCGAGGTAAGCGCGACGTCGGAAGTGCGCGGAGGAATTCGCAGGTCAGGGGGACCGCGAGGCGTAGATCGGCCGGCGAGGGGATGAGTAGGGCCAGCGGCTCGTCACTGTGGTCGGTGCGGTACTCGATCGACCATCGCCAACATTCGCCATACCAGCGGAGGCCCTGGGCCACGCCGTCCAATTGGCTCATGGCGTGTTGGATGCGGTCCATGAGCCTGGCGGCGGCGGGGGGAAGGTCGGCTCGGAGCTGGTCGACCGTGGGTTGGTTGAATCGCGCCTCCCAGGCGAGGCGATCGTATGTTTTTGCTACTGCCATAGTTACGCTTTCTTCTTCATCATCCTCGCCGTGGCTCTCGCGGGACGGTCACGGCGTTGGTCGCCTGGCAATGCTAGGCTTCGTCCCCCGACTCGTTCTTCGCCGGCGGGGATTGTGCGAGGAGGATTCTATGGTAAGGAGGGTCGGCCCGCGGGAACAGCCTCGTTGGGGGTGCGGCGAAGGTGCTTTGGAGACGTTGATGGCCAAGGCGGACCATGCGATGGTGCTCGGTGATGTGACGGCGGTGCTGATGGCCAAGCGACCCGAGCCGGGGGCGGTGAAGACGCGGTTGGTGGGGCCGGGGGGCTCGATCCGGAAGCGGCGGCCCAGTTGAGCTGGGCGATGCTGCGGTGTACGGCCGAGCGCCTTTGCGCCGCAAGTGCTCAGGTGATTCTGGCCGTTTCACCGGATGGGTGTGGTGAGGAGCTCGCCGAGGCCCTGGACGTGCAGTTCACCCAGATTGTTGATCAGGGCACAGGTGATCTCGGCCGGCGGCTGGAGCGTGTGTGGGAGGTCGTCGGCGGCGAGGGGGGGATCGCGTTTTTCGGGGTCGATGCACCGGATGTCCCGGTGACCGCGCTGCGAGAGATTCCGAACGCGCTGGCGAACCACGACCTGGCCATCGGCCCGACCAAGGACGGCGGCTACTGGACGCTGGCGGCCGGTGGGTTCCATCCAGAGGTGATCCGCGGCATCGACTGGGGAAGCGACCGCGTGTACGATCAGACCCGACAACGGGCGGCAGAAGCCGGACTGGCGGTGTACGCCCTGCCGCGGTGGTACGATGTAGACCGGCCGAGCGACGTGGAGGCGTTGAGCCGGCGTTTAGAAGAACGCCTCGGGTCGTCCCCGACCGGATCAGTTGACGAGCGTGCGCTGAGAAGACTTGCCTCGCAGATCAGAATCTTGACCAAGTCATCAGCAACACCCGAGTCGTCGTTATGACGAGTAACCCCACGATTACAAAAGACGCCCAGCCGAGCCTTTTGGATTCGGATACGGCAGATCTCGTCGACACGACGATTCTGCTCGTTGATGACAACGTCCAGAATCTGGAGCTGATGCAGGCGTACCTGGAGAGCCTTCCCTGCCGATTGCTCACGGCTCGGGATGGGAACGAAGCGTTCGGTCTGATTACCGATGATCCGCCCGACCTGATTTTGCTGGACGTGATGATGCCGCGGATGTCGGGCTTCGAGCTGTGCCAGAAGATCAAGTTGAGCCCGGGCACGCGTGATATCGTGGTGATAATGGTCACCGCGCTGCATGAGGTGGGCGACTTCGAACGGGCCATCGAGTGTGGGACGGACGACTTCCTGACCAAGCCGGTCAACAAGCTCGAGCTACTCACGCGGGTTCGATCGTTGCTGCGCGTTCGGCTGCTCAAGAAGCGGCTCGACCAAGTGATGTCGCTGAAACAACGTGTGACCCCGGACGACCGAGATCGACCCAGCCCCAGGCAGACGCTCGAAGAGGATTGATCCGGGTTCGCGCCCGATCCGGCGGGGAATACCGATTCGTGCATCGTGTCGCGGGTGAATGGATCGGACACCAATGCTCAGTAGCGCTATATTGCCGGCCGTCGCGTCACAATGACCGGCGAACCTTCGTTGCGGACCCACCGGCTTGCCGCCCCACGCGGTTCGAGGGTGATCTGGAGATGATCGAGGTATTGGTGCAACGCCGAGACTTCAAACATGGCCAGCCAGTCCTTTTGGGCCGAGTTGTTGATCTCTTGGATCGAGCTGATGAGCTGGGGCTTGGTGAGCATGGTGGCGGCTCCGAAAGGTATCGTGCGAGACCCGTTCATCGGTGCGCTGCCTGTGTTTGATCGACGTGATAACTACTGCGGACGAAGGAACGCCAGATCGTGAGTGAGGTCGCACAAAGCGCCATCTTGTGGAACGCGCGGGACACGATGTTGCTCATATTGGGGTTGGCGATCGTTGTGGTGACTTTGGGCGGGTGCAGCGGCGATTTTGATCAGGCGGCATTTGCGCCCAACGTCATCAGCCTCCAACCGACTCATGCGCCGCCCCCGGCGCCGCGAGAGGTCGAGCCGGTTTCGGCGCCGCCTGAGCCCGTTCAGCCGCAGACCGATCCGGGCGCCGATGCAATTGTCGGCCAGATAGCGAAGTCGATTCGCTCGCGCAATGGCGACGCCGAGCCCGAAACCCGGATCAGCCTGAGCCGGTTGTACAACCAGAGTCATGCCTCGGGCCGTGAGTTCGAGGCGCTGCGCAATCGGCTGGCCAGAGTGTTGAATCTTTCCGGCCGAAGTCATGGAATGTGGTTCGAGGTCCAACCGAGCGCATCCATCGACTACGAGCTGCACGGCGCGGCGTATCTCATCACCGTCGCCGGCCGCGATCAGTGGGAGCTGCACCTGAGCCTGCGCCCGGCGGGCGGATCGTGGACGGTTTGGCGTGCGGACGCGCCATTGCGCATGTTCCGCCAATTCCAGGGCGGTGACCGGCAGATCCTTTGGCCCGATACTGATCCCCAATAGTTCCTGCGCGCCCAGGTGGCCGCGCTGCCCGCAGGCAAGTTTCAGAGCCGGGGCGTCTCGCCGCGGAGTCGAGCCCGAGCCTCAATGGCGAGGGTTCGACCATCTGCCGCAGGAGTAAGGCAGGCCTTGAGCCTGCCCAATCACAAGTGAGTCAGGCCAGGGTCTGACCTCCTGATCGATGCATCCAACGGCCCGCAGGGCTGCCGTTGGTCGCCCTCTAAAAAAAGATTTGCCAAGTCGCGCAAGATTTCCTCAAAACCTGCGTCTATACCCGTGCTGGCTCCGTTCGGCCGCTGCGGCCAGGCCCCGGGGCGGTTCGGGGACATGTATTGCGGAACGCCGGGCGTGGACGCGCTCGGCCTGATCTAAGGAGGAGAATAACCATGCGATTCGCGATGATGATGACGATCGGCGTCCTGGCAGGTAGCGCCCACGCTCAGCCGTCCACGGCCGGTCCTGGCGAGCCCGGCTGGGTACGGGGGCACCAGAAGATCAGCAACACGGCCGCGGCCTCCGCCGACCTCGGCGATCAACTCTTCAAGCTCCTGCCCAACGACGGCGCGGCGGACGACCGGTTCGGCTGGTCCGTCGCGATCAGCGGCGCCACCGCCATCGTCGGGGCCTATGTCGATGACGACAACGGCAACCAATCCGGCTCCGCCTACCTCTTTAACACCACCACC
>JADFGE010000267.1 GCA_022567855.1 Planctomycetota bacterium
ACGCTGGCCAATTCTTCACGCGATACTTCCTCTTATACTTCGGCGACACCTTGGTCTTCGTTCGGGCTGCCATCAAAGATCCTCCTCCAGTATCGGTTCAAGAGGAACAGGATCGCCCAGACCCGTTGGAGATGTCAAATGACGGAGTCATGCACCAACGCCGGCTCTCGCCGACCCTCACGATGATGTCCGCCGGACCCCGGCTCAGTCGGTTGGACGGATCTTCGGCAGCCACGCGGCGAGGCGGCGGATCTCCGTCAGCAGGTCGAGGCGCTTGGCGACGATTTCGGGAGTCAACTCAGTCGCTCGATGTCTTGGCGATCGATCGGCCGATTCGCTTCGCGCTTCATCTCGATCAGCCGGTCCAGCGCTACCAGCCATAGCTCGAGCTCCTCTTGAGGTACGGAGTATCGGGATTCGTATGCCTCAGCGTAGGTTCCGCCTTCGGCAATCAGCAAGTCCAATTGCAGCGGATCCTCCCAACCCTCTTCGAGCTTCACAACTCGGCGAATCTGTCGCGTGCCGTCCTGAAACGGGATGATGCCGCAATCGGTGGTGAAACCGCAGCCGTGCGCAACGTCCAGCGCCGGCTCCACATCCGTGGGCGCCACCAGCAGGTCGATGTCGATGGTGAACCGATCCGCACCGTAGATGTTGGCCGCCAGACCGCCGCATAAGGCGTACTCGACGCCGGCATCGGCAAAGCGGGCTCGCGTCCTGTCCGGGTCCGCCGCCAGCGCCGGCAGCGACGGCAGATGGCTCTGCCCCTCGAGTTTGCGCAGCTCGACCCCGTCGTAGCCCATTTCCTTGGCCCGGGCGATGATCGTTCCCAAATCCCATTTCGGACACGCTACCGAGCTAAACCCGATTTTCATCGACACGTCTCTCCTGCTCGATCCACAGCCTTCACGCGGTCCCACGGTCCCGCCGCACGCCGCTCTTCTACCGTAGCGTCCCGGCTTGCTCAAGGGCAGCGGGTTTCGATTTTCGCGCGACTCGCTCCATTCATGGTGACTCATCCAGCCCAACCCGGACCGGATCGGGCACACGGGCCGATCGTTGTCTTTGAACCCGCTTCGCCACGATCGCTACAGCGCGCCCGTTAGGACGGCCTGGAGGATGAACAAGTCGGCCACGTCCACATCGCCGTCGAAGTCGGCATCGCCCCGGGCTCAAGACGTCTCGAACGCGCCCATATCGACAAGCGGCGGCGTGCCGTTGCCGGTGTCGGGAACATCCGGGTCATCAACAAAGCGGGGCAGGCCGTCCAGATCGGTGGTGATGCCGTCGGGCACGGCGTCGTTATCGCCGGCGTCAATGCAGGGTGAGCCGAATTCAAGGCGCAGGTCGTCGCCGGCGGGCTGCACGAACAACGGATCGGCGTCGATGTTGCCGGCGCCGGGCCAGCCGCCTTGGATGTCGCTGTAGGTGACGGTGAACGAGTCCCCCTCGAGTTGGGCGGGCGTGTTGCCCCAGAGCACGCAGTTGGCCAGGACCGCGGAATCGCTGCCGACGTTCTCGACACCATTGCCCACATTGTTACCAAAGGTGCAGTTGATCAGGGTTGCGATGCCGCCGTTTTCAAGTCCACCTCCCATGGTTGCCGTGTTGCCACTGAAGGCACAGTTCACGAGCGTTAGCCCGTCGGAACCACCGTTAGCAATCCCGCCACCCAGCAAGTTCCCCTCATTCTGAAAGAATGAGCAGTTGGCCAAACTCACCTCAGCGGAATCAACGGCTAATCCGCCGATAGCGAAGCTTCCCACGTTCATAGAAAAGTTGCAGCCGGACAGCATCACATCACCCGGGGGGCCCAAGTCGGTGCCGGAGAACATTCCACCCGCGGCGGCCGTCCCGACATTGGCATTGAACGTGCAGTTCTCGAGTATCAAATCCCCCTCGTAGCGATGATAGATCGCGCCGCCGACCTCCGCGGTGTTGGAGTCAAAGACACAGTCAAGGACGCTCGCGCCGGCGTTCTCTGCGAAGAACCCGCCGCCGAGGATCGCTGAGCCGTTGGTAATGGTGAAGCCCTGGATCACGGACTCGGTGGTTTCGCCATTCACGAATATAAAGGCACGACCGCTTCCCTGACAATCGATGATGCAGTTGTCCGGACCGTTGGCGGACCGAACCGTTATCAATCGCCCGTTGTAGCTGAGATTCTTGTTGCCCGAGCCCGTGTAGACGCCATCCGCGACGAATACAACGTCCCCGTTTGAGGTCGCATTGATCGCCGCTTGGATGGTCGCCTTGGGACCATCAGGCGCTGCACACACAGAGCTGGTCCCGGTCCAGGCGTTATCTCCGCAGCTCCCATTGACGTAGTAGCTGGTTTGCGCCCCGGCTACCGTCGTGATCAACAGCAGTCCGACGACACAAACGCAATGACTTAGAGTTCTCGTACACATAACAACCTCCGTATGAAGTGAGGAAACGGAATGCACCACCGACAGATCCGCCGGTGCGTGCGGTCGCAAAAGAGCAACACCGCCGCAGCGCCATCGGCCTGTGAAACACGCAGGTCAGGTTGTCGACCGAAACGGCCCGAGAAGAAATGGTCTGCCGGAGATTCCGGCGGATAAGTGCGAACTGAATGTATGAACGGTTGGGCTGTCCGGTCAGCTCGGCACACGAACGTGCCATCACGGGAACTATACCGCGCTCGGCCGAGCAGTCTGGCAAAATCCCAGAACTCGACCGGCGGGCGGGCGGCGCGACGCCGGGCCGGGGCGACGGCTACGAGTCCGGCCGCAGGTGAACCGTCGGCGAACGGGTCAACGGAGCGCAAGTCGTTGTCAGACAATGATATAAGCACGGAATCGCACCTCCTTCAGGTGCTCGGTGAGCTCGATTGACGGCGGCTGAGCGTGTGCGTCGCCAGACGCCGAGTGAGCTGCGCCCCGACGCCTACCTGTAGATATGCCGTTTTTGCGCCGATCTTGCGCGACTTTGGAAGTTTTTTTTCTCCGGCCGGGGGCACGCGGGGCTGACAGCCGACCTCTGCACCCCTTGAGGGACCAATCTCGAAGGTCTCGGCCGGGCCAACCAAGGACTCGAGCCCCACAACTGGGGTGTCAAGAGACCGGACGCCAGTGAGCGGGCCTTTGAGCATTCAGGCGTTCTGCATTCGACGCGCTCGCCTCCGGCTCGCGGCTAGACAGGTCTTCCCCTCTCACCGATGCCAAAAGCCAAATGCCTTCTTCTTCCCCCTCGATACCACGATGCCTTCTTCCTGATGTCGAAGCGTAGCGGAGATCCCGATTCCATCGGGGCCTTCTTCATCTACCCCCAATTGCCCAGGAGAATGAGAAGATCGGGCACGCCGACTGAGCAGTCGTCGTCGAGATCAGCCGGGCAATCGTTGCAGTCGTCGCACGGCCCCCAATCGCCGAGCAGAGTCAGCAGGTCCTTGACGCCGACCGATCCGTCGCCGTCGATGTCGCCGGGGATGACCGGGCCGACGTGAAGCGCCACCGAGTTCTCGTCCTGAATGACCTCCCAGAACCGCGGCGGCGGGAGTTTGGGCAGGTCGAACGCAAACGGCAGTAATCCGAGGTCTGCGTGAGCAATCATGAACGTATCGCCGGCCTTGGGCACAAAGCCGTCAACAAGATCAACGCGAGGCTCGAATCCATCAGCGAGTCCGGTCACACTGATGGCGGGCGTCTCGTAATCGTCGCGGCTGGCCAGCTCGATAATCGTTTGCGGCTGATCGCTGTCAGGCAGCCAGCCGCCGCGGATCAGATCGCCATCGACAATCACCTTTCCGCCGGCCGAAAGCGTCCACCGGCCCCAGGCAAAAAGGCCGAGGTAGAGATCACCGTTGACGGTCCACGTTGAGCCGGAGCCGACGACGATGACTTCACCCACGCCGCCTTCGCTAGGGGGAATGTCACCCTTGAAGAACGTTCCGAGGGTAGCGAAGACCTCGTTGGTCACCGTCGCGCCGTCCTCGATGATGAGCGTGCCGAAGCCGCTCATGCCCACGTCCAGGGTGCCGAAGATCGTCCACGAAGAGCCGGGGCCGGTGACCACGACTTCGCCGAACGTGGAAAGCTCCTGGGCGATGATGCCGAGGTCACTTGAGACCTGCGCGCCGTCGGTGACGGTGAGTGAGCCGAAGCCGCCTTTGCCGACGGCGAGCATGCCGGCGCAGTTCCAAACGGTTGCTTCGCCTGTGATGAGGACTTCGCCGAACGAACCACCCCCAGCCGCGACGAAAGCATTAGTGTTGGTGACCGTTGCCCCGTCGCTGATGGAAAGTAATCCCGCGCCTTGGTTGCCCACCCGCAGCTGCCAGTCGTTGAGCAGTTGCGTGGTTGGACCCGCGACGGTAAGCATGCCAAAAGCGCCTTCCGCCAAGCCGATGTCGGTGAACTGGCTGTGCAGCATGCCGCCGGTGATCTCCAGGGCAGCGGTGTCCACCTCCGTTTCGCCGATGACCATCGACGGTGTGTTGCTAAACGGGTTGAGCAGGGTGTAGCTGGCGCCGTCAAAGTCGAAGGTAACCATGCCGCTGTTGACAAGCACGCGATCGGTACTCTGATCAATCGGGAACGACACGGTGTAGAGGCCGGCCTGGTCGAAGATCGCGGTGTCTTGTTCGCCGGGAATGCCGAGTTCCTCGCCGTCGAGCCATTTCAACGGATCGTCGAAGTTGCCGCTGAGACCGAAGTCGGGACCAATCCAGAGCCGCTCCAGGCCGTCAGCCGTCACCGGCGGCGCGAGCACGGCGATTGGACCGAACACGATGGTGGCGGCGAAGG
>JADFGE010000268.1 GCA_022567855.1 Planctomycetota bacterium
AAGCAAGCGGACCTTGGCTACGAGATCACCTACCGCCAGGGCATCAATCACAAGCAGGATAACGTCACACTCGAGACGCCGGACTGATCCGCTCCGTCGCATCCGGCACTGCCGGCTGTGCGGAGCCTAACGCTTCGGCAGTGATCTGCGTAATGCGTGGTCGCCACCGCTCCCTTCCATACCCAGGTGTTACCAACCGACCGGTCGGTGTCGGTTTCGGTGTCCGATGTGTCCCGGTTGGTATCAGGGGTCTCCTATGGTGCTCTTTTCGATGGCGTCCGCGATTCGGTGGCGGAGTTGCTCGGCCTGCTCGTGGGCGGCCCGGGTTGCGGCCTTCAGAGCGGTCTTGGGCTTGCTAATCGTGCAGCCGGCGGCCGTCAGGGCTCCGAGCAAGTTCTCCGGGATGCTGTGCCCGAGGCCGTCGATCTCGGTGGCGATGAGCCCGGCGAGCGTCGCTACGACGTGGCGGTGCTCGTGGCGCGTCATGAGCTCGGCGTTGGCGGTCCGCATCACGAGCCGGTGCTTCTCGAGCAGCCGCAGCTCGGCACTGATCTGCGTGATCGATTGAACGAGGTTGCGGATGTAGGTGCCGTCGTGGAGCACGGTCCTCCCCGAGCAGGACTCGAACCAGCAACCCGCTGGTTAGCAGCAATAAGACGAGCAACGCGATCACGCTGGTTTTCCTTCTCATTGTCCCGGAGATTGACTGTTAGCTGGATGTCCAATGATGCTGAGGTAACGCGGCGGCGCGTACCGCGGGCTTGCGAGTGTCCGTGTTGTGAGTTGCTCCTCGGTCTCGAATCTGCCTATCTCTAAGTCCGATAAGAGGAATTATGTGACACTGACCGAAGCGGAACGGACAGCGGGGCGTCCCACGGGCCTGCAACGGCCTCAGAATGAATGGTCCCAACGCTCCCACCTCCAGGCGAGGCCCTCCGCGACGTTTACGATGTAGCCGTTCGCTTGTCAGAACGACTGCACCGACACGGCGTAGCCCGGCTTGCGGGCGAGCTCCACAGCCATCTGAAGGGCGTCGGGCCCGTCGTCGTGAGCGGCCATCGGGAACTGGCGCAATTGGTCGAGCAATACCCGGTGGTGGCGTGAGAACCGAACCATCCCAGAGGAAATCATCGGCTGCAGGGACTGGATCCGCCCCAGCTTGTCGGAGGTGTGGGTGATCGACTCCCCGATAGTCATCAACACAGCGCTTCTCCATGTCGATGCCGAGCCTGCGCCCTACGCTCGCCGCCTGATTCGTAAGCAGGCGCAAAACAGGACTGTCACGAAAGGCGGCGTTGACGGAAGAGATCGGGTGGCGACCACGCGACACAGAGGAGCCCCACTACGCCGAGCAACAAGCAACCGGCGAGCGCGCCGATCACGAGTCCAGCGAGACGTTTGAGACATCGGAAACCCCAGCCACAAGCGCCCACGACACCCGCGATCACGATGAAGCCAATTACCATGAGATCAATAGGAACCATGCTTCATCCCTCTTCTTCACCGCCATCATCTGAGCGGGTGGGTGACGAGAGGCGCTCGGGAGCTTCCAGCAACTCCCGCTGCAACCGCTGAGATGCATCAAGAATTTCCTCCAACGCTTTCATTGTCTCGCCCAGTGTTGTCCGGGCATCAGCCAGGGTTGACGCAACGTCCCCAGCCGATGCCGGTGCGATTTGTTCCGGTGGGGCCTCGACAGGCTCCGGTGGGATCACAACAGACACCGGTGGGATCACAACAGACACCGGTGGGATCACGTCGACGCGTTCCGATTCTTCAATCGCTTCGGCAGTGGCGTCGCTGTTCGACACAGAGCCAACTTCGGTCCCTGCCGGGCTGCGGCGAGCAGCGCCTGTGCGGTTATCGCATCCCGCAACGGCCGCGCACACGACGAAAAGTAGGACGGCGACCATTGCCATGTTTATGATCTTGGTGCTGCTATTCACGATCAGCTCCCTTCTTCTGATGGACGTGTGTGATGGATAACTGGTATGTGCGCCCACGCCTGGGCTCGAACCTCGCTTCCATGAGTCGCACGGCATCGGCATGGACGCCCACCCGGCGAAGAGCGTCGCGCTGAAGCTCAATGAAGTGGGCGTCGTGCGATGCGGGTACGAGAACCCAAAGGCTCCGAATGCGGACACCCGGCTGCTCAAACAGCTCCCGACCGAAGAAGCCGGGTTCCAGGGTGCGCACGCGATTGCTGTATCCGCTCAGGTCTCCGCTGAAAGGAAGGAGTTGCGGCCGCCCGATCAACTCGACCTCGCCGACAATCTCGTTCTGACCGTTGACGGCAACCACCTTCATACCCAGGGCGCGCGCCACGGCCGCCAGTTCATCGGCCCCTGCCCACACAATGCGGAGCGGCGGGATCGATTCGTCACTGGGGTCCGTCGGCGAATCCCCCCGCATCGTCAGGCGATCCTGATCTACCTGGGGTCGGGCGATGTCGGTCAAGCCGGTAAGGACATCTGGCTGAGGCTCTTGCCGTGGCGGATCATTCTCCGCAGTCGGGACTTGATCGTTGATCGGTTCGGGCAAGGGTCGCCGCAGACTCACCGGCTTCGGCCGGGCACTGGTGGGCTGGGTGGCCGCGGGATTGAGGAGCAACCAGAAGATCGCACCGTGCAGTATCGAAGCCAAGGCCAGACCGATGATGAAACTCGTCTTGGACATGATTGATCAACCTCCTTGGGGTCCCGAAGAGACGACGTCGCGAACTTCCTTGACCTCGATCGACACGTCAGCTCCGGTCTTGGCCAGTTCCGCCAGTACCCAGAGCGTTTCCTGGGTCGGCATATCCCCGGCAGGCCGGAGCACAACCTGTCGTCCGGCGACAGCGGCCGGCAACTCCTCCAAGCTGACGGGTTCGCCATCCAATGTCATGCCATCCTCTGCCAGCGTGACGATCACGAACTCTCCTTGGGTCACAATGGCGGAGCCCTGGCCGACCTGGGCAAGCGCTATCGGTATCGAGGTCACGTGCTCCATCTGCGACAGCAGTCCAACCAGCGCACCGACCGAGAGGCAGAACAGATCCAGAAGCGGCAGTATCGTTCGAGCATCCATGGCAATCACTTCCTATGTCTTGGCCAGACCCAGCATGTAGCAGCACACGCTCGCCATAATCGATTGGCTCAGCCCAACCAGGGTCGTTGCGTAGCCCAAAGAAAGCGCCGTCGTGATGCGCTCTACATCCACACCGCCCTGGAATCCGCTGAATGCCGCTAGGAATGCATAGACCGAGCCCAGGAGCCCGATCGACACTGCGATCGCGGCCAGCGGCTCCAGAGTTTGGCACCACGGCTTATCGTTGCGACGACGCAGTTCGCCCCGCATCCAAGCCACGCCGTAGCCGAGCACCAACGCCACCGTGATGAGCGACAGCGCCGCCTGGGGATAGACGAAGTAGCCGAGACTGTCGATAAAGGATCCGAGCATGGTGTCATTCCTCCAGTGCCCGCACAGAGATGACAGGCAGCGTCAGCTTCGATGCGATCTCGATGGCTTCCTGCTTGAAGCGTGACTTGATCGCATCCCGTGCGGGGGCGAAGATCCGGTCCTTCTCAGTCACGACCGCGACGTGCTTCTGCACGGTCGGCGTGTTGACGTCAGGGATGTCCCAGCCGTGCCGCACCGAGATGAGCACAAGCCGATTCATCAGCCGGTCTCGCTGATCGCGCAGCGAAAGCAGGTCCGTCTGAGTTGCCGCGCTCGCGGACCCGTCCGACTGACGCGCTTCTTCCATACCGGTTTGCATAGCTTTGGCGTAGTTCGCGTCGACGCGCTGGATCTGCTGGATCAGACGGTTGAACGTGACGCGGTCTGCACGCTCACCTGATCCCTGAGCTGAGGCCGGCGCACTCGTGAGGGCGATGGCTGCCATGATGATGATTGCCAGTGTTGTATATCGCATTGGGTTCATTCCTTGTTGACGGCTATCTTTGTGTTGGTGCCCGCATAACGCTTGATCGCTTCGTCGACATCCAAACCGGCGGAAAGCGTGTCCGCTTCGAGATTCTCCGCGAGCTTCGCGGTTTCTGCTTCGATGGTCTCGGCCAGGCGTCCCGCGAAGCCGTCCATCAGCATCGCGAAGTGATCGCCCTGCTCAGCAAGGTCGCCGAGATCACGCACCAGACTGGCGAAGTCGAAGTTCGAGTCCTTCATACCGGCGAGCATCGCGACCAGATCCTCGGCATCGACCAAGCCAGACATGATGGAAACATACTGCGATACGAACTCGCCTTGGCTGACCAATACAACGCGCGCTTTTTCCAAGGCGAAGGCCGTGCCCGTCAGTTGAATCTCTACGCCTTGAAGGGCACGCACAATCTTGGCAAAAACCGCTTCACGCGCCGGTCCAAGGTTGATCGAGCCCGCCTTCTCAGTGAGTTCACGAAGCCCGAGAACATTGGCAAAGACGATCTTGAGTCGTTCTCGCCGAACCTCGTCGGTCTCCCGTTGAATGGCGTTGGCCAGACTGCTCAGGCGCTTGTCGTAGTTGAGGAGCAGCGCCTCGGTCTTCTCTGATGGCCGGCCGACCTCACCGCGTGCCAGCAGAGAACGAACTCGGTCGATCGTCTTGCCGATGGCCCTGCGCGCGTTGTCCACGACGACCATCGTACCGTCGTCGAGGTACGCCACGCCCTGGCTGTACTCCTTGCCTTCCTTGAGGATGAAGACCCTCATCAGCTCGCCCGGCAACACCACCGGCTTGAGCGACTTGGC
>JADFGE010000269.1 GCA_022567855.1 Planctomycetota bacterium
GGAAACAACCGTGTTTCTCCGCGTCGGAGAGACCGAGATCGTGGCCGTGTTCCGTGACTGGCATGACTTCAAACCCGGTCAGACGGTGCATCTGCGCCCCCGCGCCGAGCGTGCGCACCTTTTCGACGTCGCGACCGGCGCGCGGCTCTGAGCAGCCCGGCGAACCGCAAACGGCAAGGGACGATCATGCTCAAGGGAATAAGCCCGCTGCTCAACGCCGAGGTGCTCCACGCGCTCCGCGCCATGGGCCATGGTGACGATCTGATCATCGCCGACACCAACTTTCCATCCGACTCCGTGGCCCGGCAAACCCGGCTCGGCAAGCTGCTGAGAATCGACAACACAACGGCCGTTGAGGTGGTCGAGGCGGTGCTGTCGGTCATGCCGCTGGACGCCTTCGTGGATGATTCCGCCGCCCACATGGAGGTCGTCGGGTCGCCCGACGATGTGCCGCCGGTGGTTCGATGACATCGTCCCGGTGGCGTTGGCGGGTGGGACGCTACAGCTATTGGTGCGCGAGCCGGTCCAGTTGAAATACCTCCAAAAGCGGTGCCAGCGTCAATTCACAGAAGCGGCCCAGGCCATCACCGGGCGGCTCCTCGCGGTCCGCTTCGTGGGGGAGGAGGAGCTGGAGCAAGGGCGTCCGGCCAGCACCGCCGCCAACGGTACGGCCAGGGACAAGGCTGGTGTTGGAGGCGGGGCCCCCGAGGAAGAGATGCTGATCAGCCCCGATTACTCGTTTGACAACTTCATCATTGGGCCGGGCAACCGGCTAGCCCATGCCGCCGCGGTGGCGGTGGCCCAGAAGCCGGGGTGGGCGTACAACCCATTCTTTATCCACGGCGGCGTCGGACTGGGTAAGACCCACCTGCTCCAGGCAATCTGCCAAGCCGCGTCCAGAGCGAACCCCGGGCTGAGCATCTACTACGTCTCTTGCAACGGCTTTATGACGCAGTTCCTCAGTGCCGTCCAAGCTGGGGAGATGTCCCAGTTCCGCCAGCGGTTCCGAAATGTGGACATCCTGCTGATTGATGATGTGCACGACCTGTCGAATCGCGATCGAACCCAGGAGGAGTTCTTTCACACCTTCAACAGCCTTTACCAGGCCGGCAAGCAGATTGTCGTCAGCTCCGACGCAGCGCCGAAGGACATCCCGGACCTGGAGGAGCGGATCATCAGCCGGTTCAACTGCGGCCTGGTCGCGGACGTGCAACAGCCGGGCTTCGAGACGCGGGTAGCCATCCTCAAGAGTAAAGCGGGTTTACGCCAACTCAGCCTGCCCGACGACGTCGCCGCCTATATTGCTGAGCGGATCGATACGAACGTCCGTGAGCTTGAAGGCGCTATCACCAAGATCCAGGGCCTGTCCAACCTCAATGGTTCGCCAATCGACCTTGATCTCGCCAAGCTCGCCCTGGGGGATCAGGTCAGCTCAAACCACGCCCATCTCCCGACGATCCAGGAAATCATCGACACGGTGACGCGTTACTACGGCGTGAAGCCAAGCGAGCTCCTGTCCAAGCGCCGACATAAATCCATCGCGCTGCCTCGCCAGATTTGCATGTGGTTGGCTCGCAAGCACACGCGACACAGCCTGGAGGAGATCGGCGGATATTTCGGCGGGCGCGACCACACGACGGTGATGCACGCCGTCAAGGCGGTCAAATCCAAACGCCAGGACGATGGCTCCCTGGACCACGACGTCAACGCGCTCGAACGACAATTGCTTGCCATCTCGGCGTAGCCGCGCATCGACCGGCCGGTAGCTCCCCCCTGTGTATTGTCATGTTCAAAGGTTGACGAAACGCGCCGTGTAGGGCTCGCCCGATTCAACATAGGGCATCACCCACCGTCAACGTCGCACGAAAAGATACCCTGCTAGACACAGACAACGACGTTCCTTGACGAGCAATTCGCAACCACCCCACAGGGGACAACTCGCTTAAGTTCTGCCCACCGAAGAACCTACGACACAATCCCGGAGATACGCACAATCCAACAGCCCATACTACTACGGTTATTACTACTTTATCTTTACCTTCATCGAAGAGTACCGATCCTGATGGTGCTCCGTTGAAGCGCCGCCGGACAGGTGATCCATCACGCCTAGAGACGCTGACAGTGTGGACAGAACACGGTTGACCGTTGCCCGATCAAATGGGATACAAGGCGGGCAGTACAACGAACGCACAACTGCCCAGCTCGGCCATAGACTTGATGCTCTGACGCAAATGAACCGTTTCGGCCCAGGGCATCGGTGTAATCGCGAATGGTCGATCCGCCAGACAGGATTGCACGTTGAAGGATTGAGCGAATCGACTTCGCTAGCGTTCGGCTGGCGTCGTGAGGAAGCTTGTCCGCCCGAGATTCTGGGTGAATGTGGGCGGTGAATAGGGCTTCGTCGGCGTAGATATTGCCGATGCCGGCGATGATGTGTTGGTCTAGCAGAGCTGACTTGATCGCTCGGCGTGTGCGGCTGAGGCGCTGTCGCAGTGTATGGGAACGTATGGTAATCGCCTCAGGACCCAGAGCGGCCCAGGAGCTCGATTCGAGTTCGGCGAAGGAGGCGAAGGCGGTAAGACGCCCAAAGCGGCGCGGGTCGCGGAAAACGAGTCGGCCACGCGTGGCCCGGCGTGAGAGCTGCCAAACGCAGTGGACATGGTCGTTTCGGTCAAGTCGCTGGCGGTGGCGCAAGTACCGCAACTGACCTGACATACCCAACTGGATGCGGAGTGTAGAACCATCATCGGCGATGAGGGCAAGTTGTTTGCCGCGTCGCCTGAGGCTGGCAATCCGTCGGCCAAGCAGGAGTTGGTCGTAGATTGATCTGCCGTGGGGGTTCGGTTCGTGGAATCGGACGATATCACGGCGGAAGAGGCGGACCGCGTGGACTTTAGCGCCGACGATCAGCGGTTCGAGGGTTCGCTTGAGGTTCTCGACCTCAGGTAGTTCGGGCAACGGTTTTGGTCCAGTGGTGATGGAATGTGTCGAAGTTGACAGCAGGGGCGGAGCCGCGCGAGCCGTGAGTATACTTAGGGTAGGGAGCGGCCAGCGGGTCGCTGCCTGTATCCAACCGAAGGCGACTTTGATCGGAGGCTGACTATGCCAGATCCGTTGACCAACAAGCCACCTGTGCAAGTGACCGATCCGACGGCCGCTGCCCGGGAGATCAACGAAGCCTTCGACCGGATCAGCAAGGAGGTACACAAGGTCATCGTGGGGCAGGACGACGTGCTCAGTCAGTTACTGATGGTGATTTTCTGCGGCGGTCATGCGTTGGTGGTCGGTGTGCCGGGTCTCGCCAAGACGCTGTTGATCTCGACGATCGCCAAGTCAATGAGCTTGGGGTTCTCTCGCATCCAGTTCACGCCCGACCTGATGCCTTCAGACATGACCGGAACGGAGGTGATCGAGGAGGACAAGACGTCGGGAGCGCGCGAGCTGCGCTTCGTCAAGGGCCCAATCTTCTCGAACGTGATTCTTGCGGACGAGATCAACCGCACGCCGCCCAAGACGCAAGCGGCGCTGTTGGAGGCGATGCAGGAGCGGCAGGTGACCGCCGGCGGCGTGCGTCACGTGCTGCCGCAGCCGTTCTTTGTGTTAGCGACGCAAAACCCGATCGAGCAGGAGGGCACGTACCCGCTGCCGGAGGCTCAGCTTGATCGATTCATGTTCCACATCAAGATCGACTATCCCACGGAGGACCAGGAGCTGGAGATCGTTCGGCAGACGACGTCGGTGGAGGAGCAGCAGGTCAGCCCGGTACTGACGGGCGACGAAGTGCTGCGGATTCAGAGTCTTGTCCGGCAGGTTCCGGTGGCTGACCATGTGCTTCGGTATGTGCTGCGGCTGGTTCGGTCGACGCGCATCCGCGAAGCGAGCGAGAAGCCGGACATCGTTCAGAACTACGTCAGTTGGGGGGCCGGGCCGCGCGCCAGCCAATACCTCGTGCTGGGCGCGAAGGCCAAGGCGATCCTTTCCGGCGCGAGCCACGTGATGCCTGAGCACATTCGCGCGGTGGCCCTGCCGGTGATGCGCCACCGGATCATCACGAATTTCAATGCCGAAGCGGACGGCGTGACGACCGATGACGTGGTGAACGAGCTTCTGGACCGGATCCATGTAGACAGCGCCGACGGGGAGACCACAAAACAGATGGACGCGGTCCTGCGCTAGGAACCCGAGCCGCCGGAATTCGTGGATTCGCTCATGGCCGAGACACCCGCCGTTCGAGCGGAACAGTACCTCGCCCCGGAAACGCTAGTGCAACTGGCGCCGTTTGAGTTGCGCGCGAAGATGATCGTCGAGGGCGTGATGAGTGGGATGCACCGCTCGCCGTACCAAGGCATGGCGGTCGAGTTCGCTGAGCACCGCCAATACGTCCCCGGCGACGATCTGAAGCACCTCGATTGGAAGGTGTACGGGCGATCGGACAAGCTCTACGTCAAGCGATACCAACAGGAGACGAACCTGGACGTGATCCTGTTGGTCGATGCGTCCGGCTCGATGAACTACGGCACGCTGAAGTCCAAGTCGAGCTGGGGCGGCACGGCCGCGAGCCGAGCCAAGCGGGTCTGGACCAAGTTCGACCACGCCACAGCCGCCGCCGTCGCCATCGCCTACCTCTGCCTTCACCAGCAGGATCGAGTCGGCCTGGTGGTCTTTGCCGACGAGATCAAGACGCTGATCGCGCGCAGCAGCGCTCGCGCACAATGGCGCCGAATC
>JADFGE010000270.1 GCA_022567855.1 Planctomycetota bacterium
GACAGCCGTACACGCAGCATGGTGGTGGCGATGAAGAGTCCGGACAACTTCCGAGCCGTGGATGACTTGCGCCTGCTGATGGGATTCAAGGTGGAGGCGGTGGTGGCGCCGTGCGATCAGATCGACAGCGTACTGAAGAAGCGCTACGGGGAGCAGGCGCCGTCGATGGCCGCAGTCATGGCCGAACTGGGCGACTCGGACACGCTGGCGGCGCTGGAGGGTCGAGGTGATTCGATCGACCTGGAGGAGCTAGCGCAGGCCGCGGAGGACAACAAGATCGTTCGGCTGCTGAACCTGGTGCTGCTGCAGGCGATCAAGGACAAGGCCTCGGACATCCACTTCGAGCCCTTTGAGTCCGAGTTCAAGATGCGCTACCGCATCGACGGGATCCTGTATGAGATGATCCCGCCCCCGAAGCACCTGGCGTTGCCGATTATCTCGCGCATCAAGGTGATGGCGAACCTCGACATCGCTGAGCGCCGCTTGCCCCAAGACGGCCGCATCGAGCTGACGGTGAGAAACAGCCCGGTCGATCTGCGGGTGTCGGTGTTGCCGACGATGTTCGGCGAGTCGGTCGTGATGCGGGTGTTGGACCGTTCGAACATTCAACTGAGCCTCGACAAGGTCGGATTGCGCAAGGACGAGCTGGAGGTCATGCGCTCACTCATCAAAAAGCCGAACGGGATCATCATCGTGACCGGGCCGACCGGCTGCGGGAAGACGACGACGTTGTACGCGGCGCTGAGTGAGCTGAATGAACCGACGACGAAGATCCTGACGGCTGAGGATCCGGTGGAGTACGACATTGACGGCCTGATTCAATGCCAGATCAACACGGATCAGGGCCTGACGTTCGCGCGTCTGCTTCGCTCGTTCCTTCGTCAGGATCCGGACATCATTCTGGTAGGAGAGATCCGCGACCTGGAGACGGCCCAGATTGCGGTGCAGGCGTCGCTGACCGGACACCTGGTGTTCTCGACGCTGCACACGAACGACGCGCCGTCTTCCATATTGCGCCTGCTCGACCTCGGGCTGGAGTCGTTCTTGCTGACGGCGACGGTCGAGGCGATCGTCGCGCAGCGTCTGGTTCGTCGGATCTGTCTGAACTGCAAGGAGGAGTATGTCCCCACGGACGAGCAACTGATGGAGCTACAGCTTCGCCGTAGCGACGTTGAAGACCGGACGTTGTTCCGCGGTCGTGGCTGCGACAAGTGCAACCACAGCGGGTACAAAGGCCGAATGGCAATCTTCGAGATCATGCGGCTCGACGATCAGTTACGCGAGATAATCCTGACGCAGGCCTCGACGAACGTGCTTCGAGCCGAGGCGCGCAAGCGAGGGATGCGCTCATTGCGTGATACCGGTCTGATGGCGATCTACGAAGGCCAGACCACAATCGACGAAGTGGTTCGCGAGACCATCATTGAGGAGTAGTCCGCCGGCGATGCGGCGATTGAAGCACGGCGCTTTGAGGCACAAAGGATAGTTTGATGACGACGTATACGTACGAAGCACTGAATTCAGCGGGCAAGCCGCAAAAAGGCACCGTGGAGGCCGCCACGAGCGATGAGGCGATCCAGAGGATCAAGGGCCAGGGCTTCTTTCCGACCTCCGTTCGAGAGCAGAAGGTCAAGGGCGACGCCGGCGTGCGGGGGGGCGGTACACGTCGGAAAGGGAAGAAGCGACAGAGTGTGCTGTCGTTCAGTATCGGCAGGGTGAGCCAAAAAAAGCTGACGTTGTTCACGCGGCAGCTCTCGACGCTTCAGGATGCGGGTTTGCCGCTGCTACGATCGCTTCAAATCCTTGAAACGCAGCAGAAGCCGGGGCTGCTCAAATCCGTCCTCTCGCAGGTGTCGGAGGATGTCGAGTCCGGCTCCACGTTGTCCGACGCGATGGCCAAGCACCCCAAGGCGTTCGATCGCCTGTATTGCAAAATGGTCAACGCCGGAGAGATCGGCGGTGTGCTGGACGTGATTCTTCAGCGTCTGGCGATCTTTATGGAGAAGGCCCAACGATTGCGCCGCAGGATCATCGGAGCCATGATCTATCCGTGCGTGGTGATCGCAGTGGCGGTGCTGATCGTGACCGGCATCATGGTCTACGTCATCCCGAAGTTCCACGATATCTTCAACGATTTTGAGGTGGAGTTGCCCGGCCTGACGATCTGGCTGATCAACATCAGCAACTGGATGGCGATGAAGAATCCCGGCCAGAACGTTCCGGGCGCGGTTTGGATCCTGGGTTCGCCCGTTCTGATCTTCCTCTTCTTCAAGTTGATCCGCAAGACCGGACCGGGCCGGGCGATCACCGACCACATCCGCGTCAGGATTCCGGTCCTGGGGGGACTGGTCCGCAAGACCTCGGTGGCGCGGTTCACCCGGACGCTGGGGACGTTGATCTCGGCGGGCGTGCCGATCCTCGAAGCGATCATGATCACCCGCGACACCTCCGGGAACTACGTGTACGAGAAGGCGTTGACGAAGGTCCACGACTCGATACGCGAAGGGGAGACGTTCGCCGGGCCGTTGCGTGAGGCGAAGGTCTGTGACTCGCTGGTCGTGAACATGATCGACGTGGGTGAAGAGACCGGCGACCTCGACGCCATGCTCATGAAAATCGCCGACAACTACGATGAAGAGGTTGATGTCGCGGTGCAGGGCATGCTCAGCCTCCTCGAACCGTTGTTGGTCGTGGTCTTAGGCGGAATCATCGGCACGATCGTGCTGGCGCTGTTCCTGCCCCTTGTCAAGATGATCGAATCCGTCTCGAGCACCAAACTGTGACGCGCCCGGTGTGATGGAAGGGCCCGCCCGGAAGCGACCGGGAAAAACAAGCCCTGATCGAGTCCGAGTCAAGTGATGAGCGACAACACAACAAGAAACATGGCCGGGAGAATGCGAAGCGGGTTCACGATCGTCGAATTGCTGATCGTGACCGCAATGATCATCCTGTTGCTGAGCATCTTGGTCGTGGCCGTCAATCGGGCGAGCCGGACGTCGCAAATCACCAACACGCGCGCGTTGATGAACTCGATCAGCCAGTCGTTGGAGCGTTTCAAGGAGGATGTGGGATATTACCCGCCGGTGTTGGGGGTGGACCGTAGACTTGTCGTGGACGCGATACCGGATCCGACGATCTCGAATCCCCCGGACGATCCTGCCTATGTCCTGGCCGTTCAGGATTGGTACTCTGTGACGAGCCTGGCCGAGTATCTGCTGGGGTACGGACATCACAATCAAGATGGGTATGGTTTCGTTCCGCCACTGCAAGGCGGGCCGTTGTACGACGACGAGTCGCCCCCGTTAGGGCTTCGTCATTCAGGGTTCGACGGTGTATGGGGTGCGACCGTCAATGGCGCAGCGGATGGTTCACTTGAGGCGCGCATGTCCGGAACGAATCCCAATATCGATACGGGGAAGGTGTTCGGCCCGTACCTGGAACTCAAAGACGAGCGGTTGGTGGCAAGCACCGACGGAACCTACGACCCAAACGGCAACCTCAACGTCTACTTCCCCGGCGAGGGGATCTACAACGACAACGATCCGAAGGTCCTAACGGACTATTGGGGTCGGCCGATTCGGTATTACCGCACCGTCTATAAGCCGGGCGCGATCAAGTATCCGTTTCGAGCGGCGAGCCTCGGCGGTTTCACGCCGACGCTGGCGGATGTGTTCGTGTTACGTCCTTGGGAAGTCGACCCCGGCGCAGCAACCGACAGCCCGATCGCGGACTTCGGGGGGCAGAGCGACACGACCGCTACCTACGCGTTGAAGACGGCAGCGTTCGCGTTGTTTTCCCCCGGAGCCGATCGCTCGCTTACTTTCGATAGGCGATTCGATGACAGCGAGTTCAACAAGGACAACATTGTGGAGGTCGGACCATGAGCCGGCGCTATGGACCCAACAAGGACGGCGGCGCGATCGCCCAACCGTGTGGCATCAATCGCCGACGAACCGCGCGCCGATCGCCCGCGTTTACGCTGATCGAGCTGGTGGTGGTGATCAGTATCATTCTGCTGCTGGTGGGGCTGACGATGTCGGTGGGGCTGGCCGTCCGGTCGCAGTCCGAAACCCGCCAAACCGAGAACGTTCTGATTCTGCTGGACCAGGCGGTCAAGCAGTGGCAGATCGCCGCCGACCGACAACTGAGTTGGGGGATCAACGACACGCCGATGGTCGGTGCCGTGTACGACGTGCAGGGACATATCGACGAATCCAACTCTCCCTCTCCCGGAGAGCAACTTGAAGATTTGCTTAGACGTATCAGTACGAATCAGTCCGCACGCGACATCCTAGCCCAAATTGATAACGACTTTCTGCAACAGGAGACAGAGGATAACGTTACCTTCTTGACGCTGGTTGATCCGTGGGGCTCGCCGGTCTGCCTGATTCATCCGGGGCGTTTGCCTGACCTGATCAATTACCCCAATGATTTCGTTGGCGATATCGACGGCACCATCCGAACCGACCACGAGAACCAGTTCGGCATCGCGCTGAACCGCGCACTGCTGTTCCTTTCGGCCGGGCCGGATGGCGAGTTCGGCGATCTTGAGGCGCAGACCGACTCACCGGAGTTCCAAGCAACGCAGGACAACGTGTACTCCTACAAGCCGGGGTCAGGCCAGTAATTGCCATGAACAAATATTCTGTGCGAGTATCGCGAACTTCCGGGGGCTTTACGCTGATCGAG
>JADFGE010000271.1 GCA_022567855.1 Planctomycetota bacterium
GATGTGTAGGCCGGGGTTTCACCGTACCGGACTGGCTGGCTGATCAGACTAGCCCTGCCTGATGTTCTGGTTTTGTTAGCGGATTGCACTTGACTTCGCTCAAGGCGATTCCTACCCATTATGTTGTGGGCGGTCTCGTAGTGCCTACCACATAACGGAAGGTGCTTCCCGATACGGAGTTAGAACGATGGCGAAATCCGCTGCTTTCAACAAAAAAGGTGTCGACAAGCTGGCTAGCGACAAACCAGTGGTTTACAGGATCGAAACTGAAGGAGGCAAGACGAACTACATCGGTTCGTCAGGGCGCGGGAATATTCACGATCGGCTGAACGATCACCTCGGCAAGATTCCCGGAGCCAGAGTCCGCATTCAGCAGTTCGACACTGTTCAGCAAGCCCGCGAGACAGAAGCGCTCGCAATCAAGCGAACCCAACCGAAGTACAACGATCTGGGGAAGTGACGGAGCATCGCCCGTGATGGTGAGTAACGGATAGCGCGGGCCATCCCTTCGAGCGGGGAGGTTGCGAATGAGGCGCAGAACGAAGGCCAACGGGTTTCGGATGAACCTCCCACCCTGCAACACGTGCCCGCGCGGTACGCCGATGCGAATGATCCCGGCCAGAGACCGATGCTGCATCGAGTGCGCTCGCTGTGGGCGAGAACTCAAGTCCTGGGAACCGCCCGTCATATGGGTCGATGGAGAGCCTGTAACTGTCCAATTCACGAGGTAGGAGCCAAGGACAGATTACGAGGGCATTCCCTCGTGTCATTTAGGAATTCCCTCGCGCCGGCAGGCAGTTCCCTCGCGAATGACAGAAGGCCCAACATGAGCAAGCACCTTGTCGGGCTTCTTCGGGCGCAATGGATATACCGGAATCCTTGCGCGCCCACGGTCTCACGCCGATCGGCCGTACTGTTCCAGATCGTATTGCTTGATCTTTTTGTACAGCGTTGTGCGTTTGATTTCGAGGAGGTCGGCTGACTTTTGACGAGTCCATTCGTTGGCTGAGTCGGACGGCGCGCGTTTGGTATAGAATGACACGAAGCCGTGGAGAACCCTCATGACGTGGCAGCGCATCACATTCGACGCGGACCGCATGGGAGGACAGCCTTGCCTCGGTCGCACGCGAATCACGGTCGCCACGGTGGTGCGCTGCGTGGCCAGCGGAATGTCCACGGCCGAGATCCAGGAAGCCTATCCCGACCTGGAAGCTGAGGATATTGCCGAGGCGTTGCCCTACGCCGCGGCCGTCACCGAGGACCGCGTCATTCCCTTCAAGCCGACCGGGTCGTAGCGTGCGGTTTCTTGTCGATGAGGCCGTCTCCTGGCTCGTTGCCCTCACGCCGTGCGGCCGTATTCTTCCAGGTTGTATTGCTTGATCTTCTTATACAGCGTGGTGCGGTTGACTTGGAGCTGGTCGGCGGTCTTTTGGCGGTTCCAATCGTTGGCTTCGAGGGCGGCGAGAATGATCTGCTTCTCCGGCTCCTCCAAGGCCTCGCGCAGCGGCAGTGGATTGTCCGACAACCACGTCGCCGTGCTGGCTGATGCAGATTGCGCATGTCGCGGCAGGAGCTTCCCGGTCGAGTTGGCGATCACGTGCGGGGGCAGATCATCGATGCCGATTCTGGTCGCGCGTGTCAGCACCACCGCCCGCTCAACGATGTTTTCAAGCTCACGAACGTTGCCCGGATAGGAATAGCGCCGCAGCGCATCCATAGCCTCGCCGGAGAAGCCGGTGATCTGGCGGTTCGCCTCCTTGGCCATGATCTGGAGGAAGTGTTCGGCCAGGAGCGGGATATCGCCGATCCGCTCGCGCAGCGGCGGCAGCTCGATTGAGACAACGTTGATTCGGTAATACAGGTCCTGGCGAAACTCGCCCGCAGCAACGAGGTCCTCCAAGGGTCGATTGCTGGCCAGGATCACGCGGACATCGACCTCGATGGTGTCGTTCGAGCCGACGGGCTCGAACCGCCGTTCCTGAAGAACGCGCAGCAACTTCAGTTGCATCCCGGGCGAGGCGGCGTCGATCTCGTCCAGGAACAACGACCCGGTATGGGCGGCGAAAAAACGCCCGGCCTTGTCTGCGTGCGCTCCGGTGAACGCCCCCTTGACATGCCCAAAGAGTTCCGATTCGAGCAACGTCTCGGGAATCGAACCGCAGGAGATCTCGACATAAGGCTTTTGCGCGCGAGGCGAGTTGCGATGAATGGCCCGGGCGATCAGGGACTTGCCGGTCCCCGACTCGCCGCACATGAGCACCGTGGTCTTGCTCGGGGCGACGGCGCCGATCACATCATAGATACGGTGCATCCGTGAATCAGCGCCGACAATGCTGTCCAACCCATACCGCTGATCAAGTTGTCGCCGCAGATTCGTGTTTTCCGCAAGCAGCGCCTGCTGCTGCACCGCCTTCTCCACGACGACGTGCAGTTCCTCATCGACCAGCGGCTTCGTGAGGTAGTCCATAGCCCCGGCTCGAATCGCACGGACGGCCGCTTCGATCGTTCCGTAGCCGGTGATCGCCACCACCACGACATCCGGATGATCGGCGCGCAGGGACTTGATCAGCTCTAGTCCCCCCATACCAGGCATGGCCATGTCAATGACCGCGACGGCAAAGGGCGTCGAAACCTTGCCGTCAACGCCCGACTCGGCGCTCGTGAGCACCTCCAGGGCCTCCAAGCCGCTGTGGGCGATCGCGGTGGGGTACCCGAGATCGCCCAGGTAAGCGGCGATGGCCTCGGCAACGACGGGGTCGTCATCGACCACCAGCACCCGTGGTCTGGCCTCGCTCATGAATACCGTGACCTCCGCCCCCATAGCCTCGCCCACGATCGGCTCCAACCGACTATGCTGCAATGACTTAGGCACTGTGTTCCCCCGCGCGACCCGCCCCGGAAGTTCAACAACTGTTGGCTAATCAGGACCTGATCATGCCTGTCGATGTTCACCACATGCATCACATGAGATTGATCGACGCGGCCCGGCGGCGGCTGAAGGCCGATGATGCGTTTGGGCAACATGATTCTCGGACGGGCCGTGATGGCGTCGGGCGGTGATCAACCGCCTGCGGATCGGTCGTCCAAGAGCGCCCAAATTGACAGGCAGGTCTTATCAAATCCTTGCAAGATCACGACTTGCGCTTGGCAAACTCCGGCATCTCGATTAGGCTGATCGCATAATCGGCTTGCCGTCGAAGGCCACGGAGGAGAGGCCATTCCGGCAAGCCGTTTTCTTATGCGCGGCTCGAGGGGTGTGATCTCACCGGTAGACGACTGGTCGAGACGACAAGCCGGTGATCTCCTTGATGAAGGTCATAGCCAGGAAGCCTGCGATCGCAAAGCCGCTGATCCACAGGGCTTGCGTCGAAAGCCCCAGCGCCGCGAGCCAGGCGGCGCCGTACAGCGCTTGCCACATGGCGCCATACCGCTTGAGCTTCTCCGCGGCGGCTGCCCCGCGTACACCGCTGACTTTCCACCAGGCGACGGCCAGGAACGCCAAGGCCGTCAACACCGGCCACAACACGGCCCATGGTTCGGCCTGCTGGGGCCAGAGCCCGTCGTCTGTTTGCATCGCGCCCCACCCGATCACGAGGGCCGACCAGAAGGTCCATCCCAGTAATGCCCCCAGGGAACCTCGCAGCGTGAGTCGCGGTCGCTTCTCCTCCAGCACATGAACGGCGGTGGCGATCGCCATGGCGTGCGTCATGACCAGCCACACCGGCCAGGTGAAGTGCAACTGCACGTTGGGGATCAGCATGTGGGTGACGTGAACGAGGCCGATCGTGACGAGTTCGTTCCTGCGGATATTCTCACAGTCGGCAACTTCTTGACCCGGTGGCTTGCAGACACCGTAAAGCCGAATCTCGCCCCTCTGACTTTCGTCAGTTATTCGCGCCAGGTGGCCAACCATATCGAACCGCGCCTCGGGAAACTCAAGTTGAAATCCCTGAACACCCTGCATGTTGATCAGTTCACGTCCGCAATGGGACGGGAAGGAGTTGGCAGTTGCGCAAAGCGGTATGCCTTCCGTGTTCTGAAGACGGCACTCACGAAGGCTGTAAAACTCGGCCTGATTCTGACAAATCCGTGCCGAAACGCAACCACCCCGACACATCGAAGCCGAAAAATCGAACCATTTTCTGAGGCCGAAGCGGCCCTCATTCTTGATGAGGTTGCCGACGATTGGCTGCGAGTGCTGTACGAACTAGCGATCGGAATGGGAATGCGCAAGTCTGAAATCATCGGCCTGCATTGGGAAGACGTCGATTTCAAGAAGGGTACGGTTCACGTCCATCAACAGGCGTGCTTTGCCAATGGTTTCAAACCGCATTTTCGCCCGCCGAAGACAGAAGCTGGCCGGTCCTCGCCTCGTCCATGCGGCCCAGCGCGACGATCTCGCCGGGGGCGGCCGAGGAGACCTTGGTCAAGCTCTGGCCTTGCATGAGGTTGATGCTGCCGACGCGCTTGCCGGCGAGGCTCATGCCGTCGCGGAGGGTGCCGCGCCAGACGCGGGCCAGCGACAGCCTGCCGGACGAAGGAAGGTTGTAGGTCTTTAGCACTTGGACCACCGTATCGCTGCCTTCGCCGAGGCCGACGCGGGCGGCGGTTGCGGCGGCCTCGGGCCCGTCG
>JADFGE010000016.1 GCA_022567855.1 Planctomycetota bacterium
GGTTGTACTGGTAGTGGCCCGGGGCAGCGGGACAGGCGAGGTTGTAGATCTCGTCCACCTCCAGGAACAGCGGCTGGATCACATCGTGACGAACGAGCTCGAAATTGCGGTGGTCCAGCAGATGCTCGATGTTGGATTTCTGCGAGGTGAAGAAATTATCGACGCAAATGACGTCCTGCCCGGCCGACACGAGCCGATCGCACAGGTGGGAGCCGAGGAAACCCGCTCCGCCGGTGACGAGGATGCGTTTGATCATGGGGAGGAAAGAGAGGGGTTAGGAGTCAGGAGTTAGGAGTTAGGGGGCAGGGATGATACGCCGGTTGAAGGATTCGGCGGAACTATGGATGATCTTGACATGTCATCCACAGGAACAAGGCGGCGGCTGGTCATCGGGGCAATGACCGGCACCAGTATGGACGGAATCGACGTTGCGAGTGCCCAGATCGACGGCTGGGGGCTCGGTGTGCAAGTCCAGCTCGTCCGGCATGTCAGCGTCGGACTGGGTTCGTTGTCGGCTGATCTTCGCCGGGCCGCTGAGCAAGAGCCGATGTCCGCCCAGGAGTTTTCCAGGTTGGCGCTGGACTTGGGCGAACTGCACGCGACGGCGATCGCTGAATTGATCGAGCCGGGCCAGATGATCGATTTGATCACGGTCCATGGGCAGACCATCGTTCATCAGCCGCCGGTGTCGTGGCAGTTGATCAACCCCACGCCGATCGCACGGCGGTTCGCATGCCCGGTCATGTACGATTTGCGTCAGGCGGATTTAGCGGCGGGTGGACAGGGCGCGCCGATCACGCCTCTCGCGGATTGGATTCTGTTTTGGCATGACGAACGTAGCCGAGTCATTGTAAACCTTGGAGGATTCTGCAACGTCACGGTCATTCCATGCGCCGCCGGCGGTGATCCACTGGAAGACATAGAAGGATTCGACGTTTGTGCGTGCAATCACGTTTTGGATGGTGTTGCGCGCAAGGTGCTTGATCAGCCGTTTGACAAGGATGGGCGCGGCGCGAGTGCGGGGAAATCGGACACTGCGCTTTCATCGCAATTGCAAGGCCTTCTGTCGGACCAAGCGAGTGATGGTCGTTCACTTGGTACGGGTGATGAATTATCAGATTGGATCACAGCGCCATCTGCATCGCTTGTTCCAAACGATCTGCTCGCCACGGTGGTGGAGGCAGTTGCTGGGTGTATCGCCGGTCGTTTGAATACGGCGGACGCTGATGAAGTTGTACTAGCCGGCGGCGGCGTTATGAACCGAGCGTTGGTGAGACGAATCCGCTCGATGTGTGACGCGCCAGTTCGATTGAGCGATGAGTTGCGTATTGCAGCTGTGGCAAGGGAAGCGCTGGCGATGGCCGTGCTCGGCGTGCTGTGCGCCGATGGCATTCCCATCACACTGCCGCAGGTCACCGGCTGCACCGACCCGGCGCCGGTCGCGGGAACGTGGTGTTTGCCGCATGGGCTGGCTTGGGCGCGACCATGACGATAGCAACCGAACGGACCGCCATAGTCAGTCGCTGTCCGCCCGCGACGATCCACTACAGTGTGCGCAGTTGATCGGCTCAGCACAGCACGTCAAGATGTGATGTTTTGGAGATAAGGCAGTGGGTGTGCTCACGGCCCGACTTCGGGGTTTCTTACAAACGATCAGGGACGAGGCGCTTCGGCCGGCGCTGCGATCCTCCGCGGCGTGGACTTTCGCCGTGTTGTGGATCATCTCGGCTACATACCTCGCGTGGAAGGGTCACACCGGCATATCTCTGTTCGCATTAGGGAAGATCACTGTCGTCGTCGTGTTCACGATTCTGACCGTCGGCCTTACGGCAAGCGCAAGTGGACGTCCCGGCAATGCACAGCAGGCGACACGATCGACACGCCTATGGCTCCATCTGGCGCTGGTCGTTGCGGTGATTGCGCTCACCGGCCACCGGGGAATGGTGTTCCACGGCGTCACCCCTGCGATGTTCAACCACATCCCCCTTTGGTCGCCATTCGTCCAATTCCTCGAAGAAGCCGGCCAGCGACTCGGGCAGGCAGGTTATCTGAGCAATCCGAACTACCTGGTGAATCCGCTCCTGATGTTCGTCGTCCCTTTGCCGCTGCTGCTGCTGCTGGGCGCTCGGTGGCGCAGCCTGGGATTTGAGCGCGGCTGGCGCACTTGGCGTGTCGTGGTGCTCTGGAGTATCGCATACGTCGGCTACTGGCTCTTCAACCTCATCACCGGCACTTGGTCGGTCGGTCGGCTGGGACACAAGCTGCTCAGTAACACCATGCAGAACGGGTTCTTCGAAGAGTTCCTGTTCCGCGGCGTGTTGCAGACCCGGTTGAGCCGACTCATCAGCCCGTCATGGGCGCTCGTGGTCTCGTCGCTCGGATTCGGGCTCTGGCACATTGGAGTTAACGCAAAGTACTTCGGCGGGGATCTTCTGGCCGGGGCGGCGTTGTCGATCTTGATCCAGGGGTCCATAGGCTTGGGGCTTGGCGTGATCTTCCTGCGCACGCGCAACCTGCTGGCCTGCTCGGTCATCCACGTCGTGGTCAATACAACGTGACGGCCTCGGAAGCGCGGTCGCGCCGGCGCATCGAACGAGGCGCTTGTGAAGGCCATCGCCGCTGCTTTAGACATACCGGTTACGACCAGCGACGACTTCGGCATCCCGCCCACGGCGAGGGAAGCGCTAGCGATCGCTGTGCTCGGCGCGCTGTGTGCCGACGGCATCCCCATTACGTTGCCTCAAGTGACCGGCTGCTCCGAACCCGCGCCGCTGGCCGGGCGATGGTGTTTGCCGGCGAGCGGTGGGATGCCGGCCGGGCGAACGAGCGAACAAAACCGCTAGTATCGACTCGCCGCGAACCGATATTCACCAAACCAACACGAGAGCCCCATGGGATCGTTCAAGTTCTTCTGGACCGTTCACAAGTGGACCGGCCTCTGCGCCGCCGCGTTCTTCACGTGCACGGCGGCGACCGGCTTCCTGTTGCTGATCAAGAAGAAGGTGGACTGGATTCAGCCGCCGGCGATGATCGGCGCTCAAGGCGGCGTCGATGACTTCATCACGAACCAGCAACTCTTCGAATCAGTCTTCGCGCAGGACCATCCGGATTTTCAGTCGATCAAAGACATCGATCGGGTGGACTTTCGCCCCGGCAATCGAATCTTCAAGGTGCGGTCGGAGCACAATTGGTCGGAGATCCAAGTGGACGCCGTGACGGGCGAAATACTCAGCACGCGCAAGGTTCGGCGTTCGGATCTGATCGAGCAGATTCACGACGGTTCGTTCTGGGCCGACTGGGTGCACGAGTGGGTGATGCCGGTCGTGAGCTTCGCGCTCCTGTTCATGGTTTTTAGCGGCCTGTGGTTGTGGATCGAGCCCCTCGTGCGCAAACGCCGAAGGAAGAAGCGCCAAACCGTGCAGCGTTCACTCGATCCATAGGCCCCACTACTCGAAAGAGTGGACAAACGCGACCAGTGAACGTGCGAGGCTCGAATCACTGGGGTGCTCGGCGTAGGCCTTGGCGAGGCGGAGTCGCCACGCGTCGGCCGATTCGTTCGACCACGCGCCAACTGTTTCTTGTGACGTTCCCGTCAGAGGCGGACGCGGCAGTTCAGCCGCCGGTCCGCGGGCCAAGTAGCCACCAACAAACGCAAGCGCCAGTACCGCCGCATACCGCAGCAGCGTCGGAACCGCCAACGAACGAGTGCCTTTGGAAGTGGCCATGGGCATTGGCGTCGGCGCATCCAACGTACGTAGTCTCTCGAGTGTTTCTTGCAGACCGCGTACTTCAGTTGCGAACTCCGGATCGCGCGCAAGCGCCGCCTCAAATTCGCGATTGCGATCTCCATCCAATTCATCGCCGAGATAATCAGCCAACATCGCTTTGAGTTCATCACGTGTCATAGTTCGTCCTTTTAGGGCCCCCACTGCTGACCCAATCGATCTCGAAGCGCGCAGAGGGCTCGAAGATAGTGCGTCTTGACGGTCGGCACGGCAATTTCCAGCTCGGCGGCAATCCGCGCAAACGTCAGGCCGTCGTAGACCTTTGCGAAAAGTACGCTCTGCTGCATCTCGCTTAGCGCTTCCATTGCATTAGCGATATCGTTTCGTAATTCGTCGCGGGCAACCTTCGACTCATCGACGTGAACGGGCGATGCCGGCGAAATCGCTTCGCGTATCCGCCGACGCGTATTGGATCTGCGAAAGTCGATCGCACGATGAATGGTCACGCGCCGCAGCCACGCCCGCGGATTGCGAGGCGGCGCGGAGGCGCACTGATCCACCCATCGCAGAAACACGTCCTGCGCAACGTCCAGCGCATCATGATGCCGACCGAGCAAGCGATAGGCCCAGGTATACACTTCGTTGCGATACGCTTCGAAAGCTGCGTCGGGCTCGGCTGTTTGCACCTTCGACACTGCAACAATACCTACTCACTCGACAAGACGGGACGTGACCATCAGCTCAATGTCCCGGTCGCGAATCTGCGCCCCGTCGAACTTCCAGGTCGCCTGCCTCGGGCTGACGGAATCAGCATTGCTGGCCACGATCTCGCCTGGCATCTGAACGGTGATCTCAAACGAATCGTCGCCCAGGTCTTCGCTGATCTGATGATAGCGCTTGTGCCATTCATAGCGCTTCAGGAACGTCTTGAGTTGCGACCCGCCATAGCCGCCGTAGGTGCGGATCGCCTTTCGCAAACGATCAGCCGCGGCATCTTCCCAGCGCTCGGCTTCTTGGGCAAGCAGGGTATCGCGCTCTTCCTGATCGGGAATGGCCATGAGATTGAGCAGTCGATTGTAGTCCACCTCGTTCTTGAACTGCATCATATCCTCGTAGATATACAGCCAGTGATCTTGCGGCGCATCCGGCGTGACCTCAAGATAAGCGCTACGGGCAAACGTCATGATCTTGGCCGCCTCAAAATCAATAAACGCACGGAGCACCTTGGTCTGTTCCTGCGGGGACAGATCCTCGAGCTCGCGACCCTCCATCGCCTTGAGCGGTTCGTCGAGCAGCAGGCGGCGACGCGTGGCAAGATCGGCCCAGGATCGTCGAACGTACGTGCGGTGGAAATGGTAGTAGGTCCCGTCGTCGCGATCCTCGATGATGAGCGTTGTCGGGAATTGGAGATAGACATCAGGCGTGGTGTCGCCGAGCGGCGCGTAGTTCCGGGGCAGCTTCATTTCCGGGGGGAAGATGGCCTCGGCCTTGAGCTGATAATGATTCTTGCCCTTGTCGTCGACTTCGATGGATTCTTCGACAAGCCAGCCGCCGGCGAGGGAGGGCACGGCATCGCCGTCGTCTCCATACAGTTCGTTGAACGACTCTGTAGAAAAACTTGCTTCGATGAGGACCGTGCCCTCTGGACGGATGGTGATACGCTCCTTGCGCTCGACACAGCCGAGGACGATCATTGCCACGGTGCTCACAAGCAGGCAAACGGCTGGGGCTTTGAGATACATAGGCGTGTCTCCTGTTGGATCGGTGGACTGGCACATCACAGACGTTGCGATGGGCATGTTGGATGACATGCGATCTTCGAGTTTCTTGGAGGAATCGTCGGAGATGCTTGCCCGATATCGCTTTAGTGTCGGCCGATGACGATCAGAACCGCCAGCCCGATGAGCAGCGTGAGCCAGATATCCGGGCCCATTACAAGCGCGATAGGGAATCCGACAGCTTTGCGTAGATCGCCCATCTAATGAGCGGTGGCGCGCCCAGCGCCGTACCAAACGCTATATGGCAACGTTCGGCCCCAGCCGGGCTGGATCCACAACCACCACCCGGTGTTTGAGTGGGTGACCACGTCGTGCCGAAATGTCTCAGGTGGACCTTTGGAGCTCGCTGCTTGACGTCATTATCCTGCTGCTGACCGCGCTGGTGCTAGGTGCGATCTGTGAGCGGTTCCGCCAGAGCGCGATTCTCGGGTATCTGCTGGCGGGAACTCTGCTGGGCCCCCATGCCCTGAACTGGATCTCAAACGAGAAAGACGTGGAGGCGTTGGCGGAACTGGGCGTGACCCTGCTCCTGTTCACGATCGGATTGGAGTTCTCCTGGGGCCGACTTCGGCGACTCGGGACAACCGCGCTCGGAGGCGGGACACTCCAGGTCATCATCACCCTGGGCGTGGCGACGTGTGCAGCGCTACTCATGGGCCTTGCCCTGCGCCCCGCGATCGTCATCGGGGCCGTCATCGCCCTCAGCAGCACCGCCGGGGTGCTGCGCGTGCTCGTCGCCCGAGCCGAGATCGAATCCGTCCACGGCCGACACGCGCTCGGCATCCTCTTGGTCCAGGACCTTGCCGTCGTCCCACTGGTGGTATTGGTGAGCGTAATGAGCGGCGAGGGAACCGCCGGCCAGATGGTTGGGAAGATCATGCTGATGATCGTTCTGGCCGCGGCGTTGTTCAGCAGCTTCTACCTTCTGTCCAACTACGTCGTGCCGCAGGTGCTCGGCACCCGCATGATGCAACACAATCGCGACCTGCCGATTTTGTTGGCCGTCGTCCTTGGTCTCGGTTCAGCGTGGGCGGCGAATGAGCTGAAATTACCGGCGGCGTTCGGCGCGTTCGTGGCGGGAATGCTCCTGGGCGAATCACCCTTCGCTACTCAGATTCGCGCTGACATCTCTTCGCTGCGAACCGTATTGCTCACACTTTTTTTCAGCTCGATCGGGATGTTGGGCGATCCGAGATGGGTGGCTCAACATCTCCCGGCCGTCGTCGCGCTCGTGGCGGCGATCGTGGTCGGAAAGGTGATCATCGTCTGGCTGGTGTTGAAACTGCTTCGCCAGACGCATACCAACGCGATCGGCACCGGTCTGTGCCTGGCCCAGGTCGGCGAATTCTCATTCGTGCTCGCCGCCGTTGCCCGCGTACACCATCTGTCCGATGGGACCGTCACCGGCGTGATCACGGACGACATGTTCAAGCTCATCGTTTCGGCGACGATCGTTACATTGTTCCTCACGCCGTACCTCGTTACGACCGCCTGGCCGCTGTCGCAACGGATCGTCGCCCTACTCGAGCGATTGCACTTGGTGACCGCAACTGTCAACGCCCCGGCCAACCCCACGTTGGTTCCCGCAGATCACGTCGTCATCATTGGTTTTGGACCCGCCGGCAGGGCGGTCGGTGAAACAATGACTGATCGCAACGTTCTGGTCAGAGTCGTCGATCTCAATCTACGCGCGATCAGCACCGCTCGGCAACTCGGGTTCGACACCCACGTCGGCGACGCCCGCAAACCTGAAGTGCTCGAACAAGTCAGTGTCCCAACTGCAAGTGTTGTCGTCATTACCGTGCCGGACCCAACCACGGTCCGCAGCATCGTCGAGCAAGTCCGCTCCCTTGCGCCGCAGGCTCACATCATCGCGCGAGCGCGGTATCACATTTTCCATTGGGAACTGAAGCTCGCCGGCGCTCACGTCGTCATCGACGAAGAACAGCAGGTCGGCGAACGCCTGGCGGATGAGCTTCAGATCCATCTACGCGACTCGCAAGATTAAGAACCGAACGCGCGTTCAGACGTTGAAATACTTCGCTTCGGGGTGGTGGACGATGATCGCGCTGGTGGTCTGCTCGGGGTCGATCTGCCAATTTTCGGTCAGCGTGCAGCCGATGCGCTCGGGTTGAAGTAAGCGGAACAGCTTTTCCTGATCGCTCAATTCCGGACAGGCGGGGTAGCCGAAGCTGTAGCGGCTGCCGCGGTAATGCTGGGTGAACAGCTTCCGGATACTGGGCGAATCCTCCGTGCCGATCCCGAGTTCGGCGCGCATGCGTTTGTGCCACAGCTCCGCCAGGGCCTCAGCGCCCTCGACGCCGATGCCGTGCATGTAGAGGTATTCGGTGTATTCGTTGCGCTCAAAGAGCTGGCGGGCACGATGACTGACCTCGACCCCCATCGTCACGCACGAAAAGCCGATGACGTCGCGCTCGCCGGTGTCGATGTCGCGGAAGAAATCGCTCATGCACAGCCGCCTTCGGCCATCCTGCCGCGGAAACGTGAACCGCTCGACCTCTTTCTCGTGATCTTGGGCATCGAAAATGATCAGGTCATCATCGTGCGCATTGCACGGCCAAAAGCCGTAGACCACCTGCGGGCGCAGTATCTTCTCGTCCTTGCACAGGAGCTTGAGGCGCTCAAAGATCGGCTCGACCGTCTCGTGGATCATCCGCTCGTATTCATCGCGCGCCATCGCTCCTTTCTTGAACCCCCACTGCCCGCGAAAGAGAGCCACCCTATTGATGAACGGGTAGATCTCGTCGAGATCGATGTGCTCGACGAGCCGATCACCGAAGAATGGGGCGGTCGGTACCGGCACGTCAATGGCGACGCTCGAGCGCTCGGCAACGACCGTCTTCGTCGTTTCCTTGGCGGCCGCGCCAGCCTTCATTGCGGCGACTCTCTCATCCATTTCGGCCCGCTTCAGTAAACGAGCGTCGATCTCTCCATCGATTGTCTCAAGTTGTCCATCCGCCAGGTGATCGCAGATTCGCAATCCTTCAAACGCATCGCGCCCGTAATACAGTGGACCGTTATAGATTTCTCGCAAGTGCGACTCACCGTACTGGCGCGTCAGGGCTGCGCCACCGAGGAGCACCGGCACGTCGATGTTGAGCGCATTGAGCTCATGGAGGTTCCGCTCCATCACGCCCACGGATTTGACGAGAAGCCCCGACATCCCGATGGCGTCGGCGTCGACCTTGTGCAGCGCTTCGACAATCTGATGGATGGGCTGCTTGATGCCGAGATTGTGCACTTCGTATCCGTTGTTGGTGAGGATGATGTCCACGAGATTCTTGCCGATGTCGTGAACATCCCCGGCGACGGTGGCGAGCACGATCTTGGCTTTAGCCTTACTGGCGCCATCGATCTTCTGCATGTGCGGCTCGAGATAGGCGACCGCTTTCTTCATCACTTCCGCCGACTGAAGTACGAACGGCAGTTGCATCTGCCCGCTGCCGAACAGATCGCCGACGATTTTCATGCCGGCCAGAAGATGCTCGTTGATGATCTGAAGCGGCGAGTATTTGCCCATCGCCTGATCGAGGTGTTCGTGAAGATCGTTGTCTTCGCCGTCGACGATGTGACGCTGAAGTTTCTCCTCCAGAGAAAGGGTTGCGATATCGACCGGTTGGGTCGCCTCATCGTCGTCGGGAAACAGACTGATGTAATACAGCAGTGGATCAAAGTCCGACGGCATGCCTTCGGGACGGTCGTCGCCGCGCCGGTTGAAGATGACCCACTGCGCTGCGTTCCATTTTTCATCATCGATCTTGTTGCGAGGCAGAATCTTGCTGGCGTGGACGATCGCCGCCGTGAGCCCGCGCTCCATCGCTTCGTGCAGGAATACGGAGTTCAACGGGACCCGCGCCGCCGGCTTGAGACCGAAGCTGATGTTCGACAGCCCCAGCACCACCCCGCAGTTCGGGAACCGTTCGCGAATCAGGCGAATCCCCTCCAACGTCTCCAGTCCCAGCCGGCGGTCGTCCTCGGTACCGGTCGCAATCGTGAACGTGAGCGGATCGAACAGCAGATCGCACTCGTCGAGCTCCCACTTCTTCGTGAATAAATCGTGCATGCGCTCCGCAATGGCGAGCTTGCGGTCGGCGGTCTTGGCCATCCCCGCTTGTGGATCCTCGTCGATCGTCAGCGCGACGGCGGCTGCGCCATATCGTTTCAACAGCGGGCACACATCATCGAAACGCTTCTCGCCGTCTTCGAGGTTGATCGAATTGACGATGCACTTTCCACCGGCTCGTTTGAGCGCCGCTTCGATCACCGGCGCTTCGGTCGAATCGACCATGATGGGGGCGTTGACCTGGCGCACGTATCGACTGACAACCTCGCTGATGTCCCGTACGCCGTCGCGCCCGACGAAATCGACACAGACGTCCAGCAAATGCGAGCCGTGCTTCACTTCATCGCGGGCCATGGAAACGAGCCCGTCGTAATCTTCCTCGTCCAACAGCCGTTTGAACTTGCGCGAGCCGTTGGCGTTGGTGCGCTCAGCCACAATCAGGAACGAGTTGTCCTGCTCGAACTCGACGTAGCTGTAAAGGCTCGAACAGCCGGGCTTGGGACGCTCGATGTTGCGTTTCGCGGGAGCGCGCTCGCCGATCGCTTCGGCCAACAGCTTGATGTGCTGGGGCGTTGTGCCGCAACACCCGCCGACGATGTTCACGCCGAACTCCTCGACGAAGCGCAGCATCGCCTCGGCAAACGGCTCCGGACCAAGCGGATACTCAGTCCGCCCTTCGACGAGCACCGGCAGCCCCGCGTTGGGAATCACAGAGACCGGGCGATCCCAGTGTTTGGCCAGCCACGCCAGATGCTCGCCCATTTCGGTCGGGCCGGTTGCGCAGTTCAACCCTAACGACGCGATGGGGAACATGGACAAGGCGTTCGCAGCCGCTTCGATCTCAGTGCCCAGCAGCATCGTGTCCGTCGTCTCGATCGTGACGCTGACCATGATCGGGATGTCATCAACGGTCTTGTTCTTCTGCGCCAGCGCATCCAGACAGGCGTTGATCGCGCACTTCACTTGAAGCAAATCCTGACACGTTTCGATCAGCAGCGCATCGGACCCACCGTCGATCAAGCCACGCGCCTGCTCGGCGTAACTCTCGAGCATGTCGTCCCAAGTTGCCTGCCCCAGACTCACCAGCTTGGTGCCCGGTCCCATCGAGCCGATCACGAACCGCGGCTTGTCGTTGGTGTGGTGCCGCTCGCACGCTGCCCGAGCGATCTCGGCGGCCTGCTTGTTCAGTTCGTACGTCCACGACACAAGTTCATCATCGAACTCGCTGAGGACGAGCTTGTTGGCGCCGAAGGTGTTGGTCTCGACACAGTCCGCCCCGACCGACAGGAATGACTCGTGAATCTCTTGAACGATGTCCGGTCGGGACTTGACCAGCAGGTCAACGCAATTCTCCCGGCCGAGGTAGTCGCGCTGGATGTCCAACGGCAGGGCCTGGATGGTGGCCCCCATCGACCCGTCGAAGATGAGCAATCGTCGGTCAAGTTCCTGGAGAATGCGGCAAGTCATGGCCGAATCGTACCCCCTGATGGCCCTTCTTTCAACACTTTATCCGGATGAACGGATCAATATGCCCTCGGACCCTATCGGCCAGATCGGCTCACCACTACGGCCCGCGTGAGAGCTATTATCCGCCTCGACCTCGTTTTCGATGGCTAGGAGTCAATATGACCAGACCCGCAATCCGTCTGGCTGGCGTAAACAAATTATTCGGGTCCACCCATGCGGTGCGCGACCTCGATCTGGAGGTGCCCATGGGAAGTCTGTGCGGCTTCCTCGGGCCCAATGGGGCGGGCAAAACCACCACGATCCGCATGGTCATGTCCATCATCTACGCCGATTCGGGCTCGATCGAAGTGCTCGGCGGCAACGCCTTGAAGTCCAAGGACCGCATCGGCTACCTGCCCGAGGAGCGCGGCCTCTACCGCAAGATGCGCGTCGGCGAGTTCCTGGAGTACCTGGCCAAGCTCAAGGGTATGCGACGGCGCGATCTTTCGACCTTTATCCAGCAATGGCTTGACCGGATCGACCTGCCGGATGTGTACCGCAAGAAGTGCGAGGAGCTGTCCAAGGGCATGCAGCAGAAGGTGCAGTTCCTTGCCGCCATTCTCCACGAGCCTGAGTTGCTCATCCTCGACGAGCCGTTCTCTGGACTCGATCCCGTTAATACCGAGCTGCTGAACCAACTCATTCGCGAGCTGCACGAGCAGGGTACGACGATCATCTTCTCGACACACGTGCTGCACCAGGCCGAGCTCATCTGTGATCGCATCTTCTTGATCAACAAGGGTGTAAAGATTCTCGACGCCACGCTTGAGGAAATTCAACAACGGTTCGACCCCAGAACGATCGTCGTCGAGCCGGTCGATGGCGAAGTGCCCAGCGACCGAATCGCAGGCGTCCAAGCGGTGCGAAGAATGCCCCACTCCGCTGCGTTTGAATTGGAACTTGAGAACTCAGCTGACCCGCAGGTGATCATGCAGCATGTTCTGTCGCAGCGTCCAATGCGATCCGTGGAACTGCGCCGACTCAGCCTCGATGAGGTTTTCATCCAGGTCGTGCAGAAGGACGTCGGCTCAGACGCAGCTGAGCTTGCCCGCGAGGAGCTGAGCCATGTCTAAGGTCATCGCCATCGCCTGGCGAGAATTCAAGCAGACGGTCATGCGCAAGATTTTTCTGTTGGCGGTGCTCGGCATGCCGGTACTGATTATCGCGATCGGGGCGATTGCCGGCGTAATGATGAAGACACATCAGGAACCCCCGCTCGTTGGAACAGTGGCGATCGTCGATCCCACGGGTGAACTGTCCGCAGCGGCGCAGATCGAATTCGACCAAGAGAAGATTCGGCGCGACGAGGAGCGACAACAGCGAGAAGCTGTAGAAACCGCCACAGAAGCGCTGGGAAGTGGTTCGATCCCAACGATCCCCACGGGCACGTCCGGCGCGATGCCAAAGGCAGCGCGGGGTGAGGTGATCATAACGATCGAGCGGGTCGAAGAGGAACCCGACGCGGCACTCAAGACACTCAAGCAACGTGTTCGCGACGACGACCTGCTGGCGGCAGCGGTGATCGGGCCTGAGGTTCTCGACATACCGCCTGACCGAGGTGAACGGCCGAAATTCCAATTGTTCGTTTCGGAGAATCTCGATAGCGACCATGTGAGTTTGATCGAGCAACGACTCGGCGCATCCGTGGTGCGCGTTCGAGCGCAGCGCACGGGCAAGGACCCCGAGGAGGTGCTGGCCATGCTCAAACGCCCCAGGGCCGATACGAAACGCATGCTTGAGGGCGAACAAGAGATAGATGCCTCGGCTACAACACGTAAACTCGCGCAGGTCATCATTCCCATGGCCTTTATGATGCTGATCTGGATCGGCACGCTCACGTCAGGCCAACATCTCCTGATGACCACCATCGAGGAGAAGTCCAACCGCGTGATGGAGGTGTTGCTCAGTGCGGTCAGCCCACTTCAACTGATGACGGGAAAGATCCTCGGCCACGGCGGTGTTGGTCTGCTCATCGTGCTGATCTATTCATCCGTCGGAATTGCCGCGTTGATCGCACTCGAACGCTTTACGCAGTTCATCACCACCATGGATCTGGTGTACCTGGCCATCTTCTACTTCATGGCGTACTTCATGATTGCCTCGATCATGGCTGCGGTGGGCAGTGCGGTGAGTGAGATTCGCGAGGCGAATACGTTAGTGACACCCGTGATGATGCTCTTGATGGTCCCGTGGATGTTGTGGATGCCGATCACGCAGTCACCCAACGGCACGGTCGCCACGGTGTGCAGCTTCATCCCTCCGATGAGTCCGTTTGCGATGATCCTTCGCCACGTTGCGGAAGAGGACATACCGACGTGGCAGTATCCGGTTTCGATCATTTGGGGTTACATTTGCGTGCTGGGGATGATCTGGTTCGCGGCGAAGATCTTCCGCGTGGGCGTGTTGATGTACGGCAAACCGCCATCACTGCTGCAACTGATCAAGTGGGCAAGGTATTCCTGATCCCACTGGTTCTTGTCGCTGCGACCGGACTGTTCCCATCACCGTGCCTTCGCTGAGCAAAGCGCACCGCTCCAAAGAGCAGTATGAACAGCGCAAGGAAGTGATAGCCGCCGAATGGGCCGATCAGCCGGGGATTGTCGCGCAGAAACTCGTGGCCGAAGCGAAATAGACCGTACGCGATGAGGTAGATGTGGAAGCGGTTGCCGATCTGCCAACGAAATCGCGTGGCGGGAAGCGCCCACGCAAGGAACACGAGATTGAATAGAAGTTCGATCGGTACTGCCGGCCAACGAGCAAGTCCATCTCCATCGACCAAAGCCCACCACTTTTGCTCACAGATAATACCGTTGCAGCATCCCGCAGAGAGGCATCCAATCCTTCCGAGCGCAAGGCCAATTGGCGCAATAATCGCAAACACATCTCCGGTTGTGCGCGGGTACTTCAGATACTTTTTAGCAATTTCGACCGCGACATATCCGCCGATCAGCCCGCCGGTGATGCTGCGCCCACTGAACAGTGCGATCCAATTGTCACGGTAGTACCATCCTTCAGCGAGGAGGAAGGCGAGTTTTGCCCCCAGCAGCGCGCCAAACAAGCCGCAGAAATAGATAACAGTAAGTCTACTGTCGTGTCGCCCGCCTTTCCCCGTGATTTTGCCCCACACATAAGCAGTAATCAAAATCCCAACAAGTGCCAGTGCTCCATAGATATTGACTCGCTGCCAATTCATTTCAGTCCGAGACCGGAAGCACCACCTGAAAGGTAGTAATGACAGAAGGAGTCAAGCTTGCCATCCGGACGGATCACATGAGTGCAACAGCGGTCGATTCGATCCTGATCGTACGTTGATGCGTCCATAAAGGGTTTTATGAAGATGCGGAACGGCTGATCGGGTCCGATCTCCAATTGCTTGAGCAGTTGGCCCAGCGGCTCGGTTTCACAGCCACAGCGCGCCAAGTCATCAACGTTGAAGTTCAGGCGATCGCGCAGAAATCCCTGCATTGCTGACAGATCAACCAGCCGACTCACGCCGACCGGCCCATCTGCCGTCCGCAGCAGGTAACCGATCGTGTGACAATTTGGATCGGCGCATGGCAAAGGCGTGAAATCGTCAATCGACAGCAATCCCTCCGACTGCTCCACGAGATTGAGGATCACGTCCCCGACTGATATCGGCGTGGGGGCTTCGGTCGCCACCGGCAACGATGACTCGACGTGCGGTGTCCGGCCGGTGTTGAACATCGGCTGGAAACATACGCCTCGGCAATGTGGGCGCTCCAGACCGAAACGAAACGCCTCGCCCAGATGGGGAAGTGTGACCGGCGTCACCACCATCACTAGCGTGGTGGGAACGCCAAGCTCACCCACCAGGTCGATCGCCTTGCGCCTGGTCTTTCTCAAGTCCGCTCCGCGAAGCTCCATTTGACCCTCTTGCTGCGGCCCATCGAACTGAGCGTACAACTCGAACTTGCCATCACGGCGGCGCAACTCGCCAAGACGAGCGCGAAATCCTTCATCGGCCGCAATCCGCACCAGGTTGGTGTTGATGAGCACATAGCCGATCTCTTTATTGTCGAGCGACCATTGCAAAATCTCGAAGAACTGCGGGTGAATCGTCGGCTCACCGCCGGAGAGCTGCAAGATGTCGATGAATCCCTTGCGATCGATGACGCCCTGCACCCGCCCCCGGAAGTTCTCGAATGTGATGCAGTCCACTTCATCTTCGATGCCCCAAGGTGAAGCAGCGTAGCACGTTGGACATTTGAGATTACATGAATCAACGATCTCGATCAGGGCGATGCACGTGGAGAGAACATCGAAGGGGTCGACCTTGGCATCGGTTCCTTCGGTCGGTGCGCACCTGCAGGACGGCCCGCAACTTGATGCGTTCTCCGGTGCGCCTCGCGGCAGGTGATAAAAACGCGGATCGTCGGCGATCGTGACCTCGAAGTGGCCGTGCTCTGGACACGCCTTGGACATAATGACCCGACCGTCGCGCTCGTGAACCTCGGCCGGGATCGGTTCGAGACAGACCGGACAACGACTCATGGTTGTTTTGAGCAGCTTCGAATCGAGCAGGATGTCGAGTTGTTCAATCACGTGTTGACGCTCCCTCTCGGCCGTCACCGCCGAGCAAGGTGGAGGATCGATTCTTGTCCTGCTGTCCGCCAGTTTAACTCAGGACAGCTCTTGAGGACTCCAGAGGGAATCTACCCAAAGGGCGGGTTGATCAGACAGGCGACAAATATAACGCACGGTGCGACAACGAACACCAGCAAAATGATGACGCAGACCGTGGTTCCAATCGCGCGCCAAATCGCCACCGGCCCGCGGGTGCGAATCCCCTCGGGAAGGCTGCGCCTCAGCATCGAGCGCACCTGGAAATAGCTGTTGAAACCCACCGCCACAATCATCGCATACCCGATGATCCATCCAATGTTCCAAATCTTCTCGCTTGTTGAAAGAGGCCCGCGCCAGATCATGCCTGGATCATCCCCGTTCACGATGAGGAAACCCGCCAGCATCATGCCCGCGATCGGCCAGCCGAGCCGAACGCAAATCTTCACGGCGCTGGGCCAGGGTTGAAGTCGGTTGGTTGATTGGGGCGAGTAGCTCGTGCCGCATTCCGGACAGTTGCCGCGATCGGCCAGACCTACGAGCGAATAGCCGCACCAGTGACACCGTCCGGAGCCGTTGCCCGTACCGGCTGGCGCGGGGACCGGCTGATCCGGCGGCTCGACTCGCTCAGCCGTATCGTTCACGGCCGGCCGCCGCTGCGCAATCGCAATAAGGTTGGAGAAAGTGACAACGGCGATATCTTCATCACATCGACCTCAGAACCGACCCATGCTTGAGAGTAGGACCAGGCACCCAACCCCAAACACAAACGGTCCGCCGACGAAGACCAGCAGGATGATGACGCAGACGGTCGTTCCGATCTTGCGCCAGATCGCCACCGGTCCCTGAGTTCGGATCTGCTCGGGCAGACTACGGCGCAGCATCGAGCGGATCTGGAAATAGCTGTTGATCGTTACCGACACAATCATTGTGTAGCCAATGATTGTGCCCAGCATCCGCAAATCGTTGCCCCAGGAGGATGCAAGAAAGGTAGCCGTCAACATTAGACCGGCGATGGGCCAACCAAGCCGAAGGCAGATCATCAGTGCGCTGGGCCAGGGTTGAAGTTGGTTGGCTGAATCGGGTGTGAAGCTTCGGCCGCATTCCGGGCAGTTCCCACGATCGGCCAAACCTTTGAGTGAATAGCCGCACCAGTGACACCGTCCGGAGCCGCTACCCGTACCCGCCGGCGGGGGGACCGGCTGATCCGGCGGCTCGGATCGCTCAGCGGTCTCGCTCACACGGGTAGGGTACCCGAAAGACGATCATCGCGCCCCATGCAGGCAGCCGTCAGGTGGGATCGGCTTCAGACAAGCCGGACAACGACGCGTCGCGGTCTTGATCAGCCGCGTCTTGGGGATAACGCTGAGGCTTTCGGTCACGATTGAGGGCTCCTACCTCCGTCGTGCCCCTGGCGACCGTCCCCCAGACAAACCTCCCGGCAAGCGACGGATGATGGGCGCATAACATCGACCTCAGTTGGACCACTTAAAGTTCGAGAGCAGGATGAGGCACCCGACCCCAAACACAACCGGTGCAACGGAGACCAGTATAATGATGACGCAGATCGTGGTTCCGATCTTGCGCCAGACCGCCACCGGCCCCTGTGTGCGTATTCCCTCGGGCAGGCTGCGCCTGACCATCGACCGGACCTGGAAATAGCTGTTGAAACCCACCGCCCCAACCATGGCGCACCCGATGATCATCCCGAGCACCCATGGCTCAACGTCGCTGCCTGCGGTAACAAGGATGGACCCCGCAAACATCAGGCCCGCGATCGGCCAACCTAAGCGAAGGCAAATCTTCAAGGCGCTGGGCCACGGCTGAAGTCGCGCCGCCGTTTTGGGCGAGTAGCTCGTACCGCACTCCGGACATTTGCCGTGGAAAAAAGGTAGTCCCTTCAATTGATAGCCGCACCAGTGGCAGCGACCGGACGAAGCTATTCGCTTGCCAACGGACGGCTTCGTCGGCCTCGGTTGGCCTTGGGGCTGATCTTGGTCGGCCATGCCCGGTAGTCTACCACTGGTGACACGAGAGCGGTGGGCGAAAGACCCCGGGACCGTTGCGATATCAACCGGGCCAGCGTGGCTCGGTTCGTCCAGGCTCAGAGTAGCCCGCGCAATTGCTCAATCGGCAGCGTGGCGTATACCTTGTGCTGATGATGAGTCAGCCATCTGCTATAGCAAGCCAAGAGTTCGTCTCACTGGGGCTCTCCCCCGACGTGGCCGGTGAACTCTGTTGTGCGATTGAGAAGGGTGTTGCCGAGGGTGATCCCGAGAAGGCTTGGTGGCGGATTTGCGCGGATATTTTACGACCCGAGCAGCCGTTTGAAGCGCATCTTCGG
>JADFGE010000272.1 GCA_022567855.1 Planctomycetota bacterium
TTCTTCATTCCACCTCCCCCGCATGCCTGATACCCAGTGCCAAGTGCCTTCTTTCCTCACGGACACGGCCCCCAGGCCCCCAGCAAGAAGAGCAGGTCCTTTACGCCCACATCGCCGCTGTTGTCGAAGTCGGCGGGGCACGACTCGGTGGGAGTCAAGATCAGATCAACCGGCGCCGCACCAGTTGGGATAATGTCGATCACCATCCTGGTGGCAGTGTCGATCACCGAGATTCTGTCGCTATCGAACGAGTTGACGTACATCTTTGTTCCGTCCGAGTTGAAGGCGATGCCCAACGGACCGGGGGCGAGGTTGATAGTGTCGACGACCGTGTTGGTGGTAAGGTCGACAACCGCGAGCGTATTGCCGTTGAAGTTCGTCACGTACGCGACTGAATCGTCGCTGGGATGGATCGCAACCACGATCGGGAACGATCCTACGTTCCACGTGGCGACGACGGTGTTCGTCGCGGCGTACATCACGGACACGGTGTCATCGTTTGCGTTCGGGACATACACCAGCGCGCCGCTCGGGTGAACAGCCATCTGAATGGGAAACGCGCCCACCTGCACGATATCGATCACGGTGTTCGTCGTCGTGTCGATCACCGAGACCCTATTATCCGCTCGGTTTGCCACGTAGAGCCTGGATCCGTCAGGGCTGATTTCGATACCGACGGGATCCCCCGCGACAGTCACTGTATCCACCACTGTGTTCCCAGCCGTCTCGATGAACGAGACCGTGTTGTCACCAGTGTTGGTGACGTAGACCATTGAGCCATCCGAGTGAATCGCGACGCCGACCGGATTCATGCCCACGATCACCGTGTCCACGACTGTGCCCGTTGCGGTGTCGATGACCGAGACCGTGTCATCGCCTGCGTTGGCAACGTAGAGCATCGACCCATCCGGAAGGATCGCCAAGTCCTGTGGGCTGTCGCCTACCCTTATGGTGTTCACGAGCATGTTGGTCGAAGTGTCGATGACTCCCACGGTGTCATCATTCTGATGCGTGACATAGAGCAATACCTGCGCCTCAACCGGCGGGGTGAGCGAACAGGCGACGATGCCCGCGCAGACGGGGGCGAGGAATCCGTGAATCAGACGTTTCATAACTTTCTCCTTTTGATGGACCGCGGCGCTTACGCAGCGCCGTCCTTGGCCAGAAGCTCATCAAGTTGATTGCCGAGGTCGGCCCAGGCCGCCTGGGCGCACAACAAGATGGCTACTGCATACAATGTGTTGCACATGCTTCCTCTCCAACACCTCCGGCTCACAAGCCTGAACGGTCGGAACACCCATCAGGATACCACGATCTGCCGCCCAGCAGGTGCCCTCCGTGCGATCCAACAGAGCAAGTCCCACCCTCGCTACCCGAATTGTCCTCTCTTGCGTGCTTCCCTGTCAATAGTCGAGGCGTGATTCCATCAAGGGAAGCGGGTGCCGGGTGCCACTGACAGCGCCTCCCGACGCGCCGGGTTGACACAACCCGGCTCGCTCAAGCCTCAAGCCTTCTTCCTCACCGACACGGCCCCCAACTGCCCAGCAAGATGAGCAGGTCCTTCACGCCGACCGCGCAGTCGCGGTCGAGATCAGCCGGACAAGCTGGGCGGACCGTGACGCGGTAATCAGGGCTATCCCAACTCACGGATGGGTTGCCAGTAACCTAGTCACACATCAGGTCGGGGGTGGCGATAAGCCGATACTCATAGCCGGTCTCGAACCCGTCTGTCCCGGGCGCACCGGATACGAGCAACGAGTTCCCATCAGCCGGATCGACAGAGTAATCAAAATCTGTTGATGAGAGCAGTACGAACGAATCGGTTGTGCAGGCAGTTCTGCGCTCAATGGTCACGGGCGCATTAGCGTTGAGCGTAATCGGGCCATAGTGTCGCAGCTTCACTTCAAGATCGGGATCGGCGTCTTCGAGGAGTACGGTTTCTCCGTTGGCCGGCGCACATGATTCATCGTGAAGATCAAACGGGGCCAGCCCCACCGACCCGCCGCCGAGCGATTCGGCGGTGTTGGTGTAACCAGGCCCAGTGAGTATGATCTGGTCCGGATCGCCGTTGAATCCGATCCAGACCTCAGCACCGTTGCCCCAGACACCACCCACATTGTCAGCGTTGAATATGATCTGGCTCGTCAAGCCGCCGACAGGCACTTGGATCGTGCGGTTCGCGCCGGTGTATGACTCGCCGAATGTGATTGTCGCAGCCAGTTGCTCGTTGAACCGTAGTTCACCACCGGACGGTGTAGTACTCATTGTACGAGCATTAAGAGTCCCAACAAAATTATCGACAATAATCTTTGAGATTGTTCCCGTACCGCCATTGACTCGCGCATTGATATCCGCGTAGAGGTTAATAGCCTGAGTGATGTTACGGATGTAATGCTTGGCCTCAATCAAAATGGGCTGCTCTGGCGTACCGATATTTCCATCTGCACGAATGAACGCGATTCGACCCAGCGGAGCACGAAGATCACCGAAGATGCTTCCTAAGGCCCGGACCTTCGTGATCCCGCGTTGGTCGTTATCCGGTGTCGTCGCGATAATGTGATTGGTTACATCGCCGCCCAATAGAACGTCCCCGATCGCCTCGACAATGATCAGTCCCACATCCCCATCAACGTCAACCCTGTTGAGCAAGTGCTCACCATTGGCGGTCTCTAAGATGTTGTGAACTGTGTCGATCTTCAGATCGGGGTTGTCACAACTTGGCAACACCCGCACGATCACCGGCGATCCGGCCGGCGGACCGGTAACGTCAATGAAGATGTTATCAATGATCACCCCGGCACTGGTCGGATGGATTTCAAAGAAGGTCGTTTGGAAGGGTTTATAGAGGTCCCAGAGGTATACATCGAAATGGTTGTTTCCAAAATCAACCACCAGATAGGCCCCTGGCGGGATGGTGGCGTCGCAATCCTCGTCAGTTACGATCACGCCGCCGTACGATGAGACGGTCATCACGAGGCAGCTTAGCAATGCCGCAATTCTATTCTTCCTTCGCATTCTTCTTCTCCTTGAAGTGTACGTAACCTAATTGTCATCCCAAAGTACCGGCTGGTACTGCACGCCCGGCACGGCTGAGCCCAAGCGCAGCCCCTCCATGGCGGTACCCCACGCAAACGATGGCATCAAGGTCAGTATACGATCTTCGTACTGATAGGAGAAATCGTCGCTGAAGAAGCTGGAACCCTTGGTGATGCGCTGGGAGTGGTTGATATTTCCAAACTCCTCGGTCCATTCCCTCATGCCGCCGGAGGCGTCCAGTAATCCCCACGGGCTGCGAATCCACGGATACGCCCCGACTTCAATCGCTTCAATCGGCGGCGGTGGGCCGGCAAATAAACTCCCGTTGGTTTGTCCATGCTCCCAAGGAAAACCGGCCTCCAGAGGCTCATCGCTGGAGCCGGGATGCCACCACCAGCCGCCGCGGCCATGGTTGAGCGTGCGGTCGTAGTAGACCCCCTTGATCCATTCATCCAGGCTTGGAATCCAGTACCTCGCACCCGGTGATCGCGTCCGCTGGTCGTTGTATGTCCCGTCCTTGTTCACGGTGAATGTAGACGTCTCGTACGCGCCCTTGGCAAACGCTTCTTCCGTCCGTTCTTTGTTGTTGTGAAGCCAGTTGCAATAACGAGCAGCCATCCGCCAACTCAGGTTGGTAGGGAGATCCTCGGCCCCTTCGACCATGTGATATGAGTCCGGGTCGTTCAGCGGCCCGGCGATGTAGATGAAATCGCCGGTGAGTCCGTAGCTCTGTCCGTAGGACCCCTCGTAGTAGGGCGCAAAGGCCTGGACGAACTGGAACCACTGGCGGACGGTGATCTCCGTGCGCGTGAGGCGGAAGCGATAGTCGATCCCGCCCCGGCCTTTGAGTTGCCCTTGAGCCCCGCCCTCAAATGCCGGGTTGCCGGGGTCGCCGATAACGACCCAGTCCAAACCGTCCAGGTACGAGCGAAGATCGGGAGCCTGCTGAGCCGGAACCGCCCCCGCTGCCGTCAGCACGAGCGCACATATCAAAGCGATCCATCCCTTGAGCATCGTGGCTTTCCTTGTTCTGGACGTATATGGCCGAATACGTGGCGAGTAGGGATATCGTCAATACCACCAGCGCCGACTTCAATACTCTACCGGCTACGGTCGCCCCACTGTCTTATTGACGGACCGGCTGAGCTTGGGAACTGAGAATCGGTCCTCACGATCAGGGTGGGACGTGTCCGAGGTAGGCGACGCAGACGCCGAACGTCATCGGATGCTGGGTGATGTCGGCGAAACCCGCGTCAGCCAACATGGCGACGAGCGCTTGGCGGTCGGCGAACGTCGCGACGGACTTTGGAAGATAGCGATACGCGCCGGACCGATCGCCGGAGAGTATCGTCGCACTGAATGGCATGATGTGACCGCAGTAGATCGAGTTGATAAAGCGCAACAGGCGATTCGTCGGGTGGCTGAACTCGAGGATTACAATTCGCCCGCCTGGACGAAGGACGCGCCGAAACTCGCCCAGCGCCGTCGCCGGGGCTGTGACATTGCGAATGCCGAACGCAATCGAGACGATGTCGAAACCGGCGTCGTCAAATGGAAGATCCATGACGTCAGCTTGGACGTA
>JADFGE010000273.1 GCA_022567855.1 Planctomycetota bacterium
GTCTTGGCCAAGACGCCCGGCGGGAACTGGGTCGGTCACATCGACGTGCCGATGCAGTTCCTCAATGCATTTCCGCTGATCAATCTCAGCGAGCAAGAAGACGTGATCCACGGCGAGTTACCCGTTCCGGGGGGTGCGTCGTTTGATGTCTCGCTCGATGAACACAAGCAACACATGGCCGGCACCTACAAGCAGTCCGGCATGGAGCTTGAAATCGCCTTTGTACGCGATGTGAACTATGCCTACAAAGAGTTGGCGCGCCCGCAACACCCCAAGCCGCCGTTCCCATATCAAACGCTCGAAATCGAAGCGCCGCACCCCGACGGCTTTGCACTTGCGGGAACGCTGACGATTCCAGAGTCAGCAAAGTTCGGTGATGGACCATTTACAGCGGCCGTGATGGTGTCCGGTTCAGGTCAGCAGGATCGCGACGAATCGCTGCTGGGGCACAAGCCGTTTCTCGTGATCGCTGATTACTTGACCCGCCATGGCATCGCGGTGATGCGCTATGACGACCGAGGCGTCGGCGGCTCCGGTGGGCGCGATACGCTTGGCGAAGCCACTACCGTCGATTTCGCCACCGATGCGCTGGCAGTTCTCAATCACCTCAAGACGATCGAGTCCATCGACAGCGCCAAGATCGGGATCATCGGCCACAGTGAAGGTGGGCTGATCGCACCGATTGTTGCCACGATGACTGACGACATCGCCTTTATCGTTTCAATGGCCGGGCCCGGCGTGCAGGGTCGGAAGTTGCTCGCCGTTCAGCGAAAACTCCTGGCGATGGCGGCCGGCGCTTCTGAGGAGGATGCGGACAAGGCCAACGAGCGATTCGCCCGGATCGAGCAAAAGATCCTTGATGGCGCGACTGTTCGGGAACTCGTGCTATTCTTGGTCAAGTTCGCTCGTGAGCAGTCACCCGATATGAAGAAAACGGATGAAGAGCTTGTCGAGATCGTCAAACCGCAAGCAAAGAAACTCATGTCGCCCTGGTTTCGATACTTCATGGACTACGATCCCGAAGAGGCGCTGCGCAACGTCAACTGCCCCGTGCTCGCCGTCAACGGCACACTCGATCTGCAAGTCTGGCATGAGCAGAACCTCGACGCCATCAAGCGCATCATGACCGAGGCCGGCGGCGACATCACGATCAAGCGCTACGAAGGACTCAACCATCTGTTTCAGCCGGCCACCACCGGCAGCCTCAGTGAGTACGCCCAGATCGAAACGACGTTCGACGAACAAGTCCTGCGCGACATCGTCCAGTGGATTCAGCAGAAAATGGACGTCCACCCGTAACCAGACCTCCTCCGAAGCCGGACCTGAGGAGTCCCCGACGAAGGTCCGGGTATCACTCCCTCTACAATGCCCGCATGAGTTTCGGCCTCTCGCGCGGAAGAACGCTTATCACCACCGGCTTCGGATTGGATCAATCCGACCTGCCGCCGTTTGAGAACGGCCGAATCGATCCGCGCGACTTCTTCGATCATCCCGAGCACCGCCTCGAGATCGAGATCGGCACCGGCAAAGGGACGTTCCTTGTCAAACAAGCGCCGCTGCGGCTGGATATCAATTATCTCGGCATCGAGAAGACGGCTGAGTTCTACCGCTATTCCGCCGATCGCATGCGGCGCCGTTCGTTGGACAACGTCAAGATTCTGCGAGCTGATGCGACCGAGTTCATTCGGTATTGGTGCGCCGACGCCGTGGCCGCGGTGATCCATATGTATTTTTCCGATCCCTGGCCGAAGAAGCGCCACCACAAGCGCCGCGTGATTCAGGATCGATCGCTTCAAGAGTTTCATCGCATCCTCGCCCCGGCCGGGGAGGTTCGACTTGTCACCGATCATCCCGATTTGTGGGCGTGGTATGAAGATCATGTCAGGCGTCACGCGCACCTATTTGAACGGCGAGCCTTCGATCGCCCCGAGTCGGCGGACGAAGGCGAGATCGTCGGCACCAACTTCGAGCACAAGTATCGCCGCGAAGGCCGCCCGTTTTACGCGATGACGTTACTCAAGAGAGGCACGTAGGCACGAAGACACGAAGGCGGACCATTTAGCCGTGGGGCTCGCCCCGCGCTCTTCGGAGAAACTGATCGTTACTCCGTGACAACTGTGCGGATCGGATATGTCAGATAGCTGACGTCAGAGTTGATACACGCATCAAAGAAGGAGTTGAAATCGCCCGGCGCCACCGCAGTCGCGTTCAACGTAATCGTGATCGTTTCATGTGGGAGAATGTCGAGATAGAGCTCGAACGACTGGGTATTGTCGATCGGAATGTGATACGCCTGCCGGTAGGCAGGCTCGGTGCTGCGGATCGCGATACCTTGGAGCTATTGATCCCAGATGTCGAGGCTGTGGAGCACTTGCGTTTCGTCGGCGGTGTTCTCGATCCGGATGGTGACGACGAACTGATCGCCTTTGCTTACCTCCAGCGGCGCATCGACCTGGATCACGATATTCTCCGGCGCCTTGACGAGCGAGTACATCCAAGTGATTCCGCCGATGCAGCTGAGGCACAGCATGCCTGCAATGCCGCCGCAAATGAGAAGCACTGTGTTTGATTTCTTCATGATGCACCTTCCCTTCCCGTTCGCGGACCTAGGGCGTCGCTGCATGATTCCTCGACCAAACGAAGCTCGATCTTTGGCCCGTTTCGACGTCTCGACCCCGATGGAATCGGGATCTCCGCTGCGCTTCGACATTTCGGCGTTTCGGCGTTTATACTTCCCACATGCGAAAGCCCGGCACCGACGCCAACAACGTGCAGATGTCTGATGTCCTTTGCGACTTCTGTCAGCGCGAGTGGACCGAAGACGTGCCCATGCTCGAAGGTCATCATGGCAGCTGTATCTGCGGCAAGTGTCTGAGCGTCGCCTACGCTGATGTTGTTCTCAACGGAACGAATACGGCCCCGGCCGAGTATTCGTGTCCGATGTGTTTGGAGAAAACGGAGGATCGCGCGTCGATGGATCGTGTCGAGGAGGGCGGCTGGCAAAGCCCGTTGCGCGACGAGGCGGTCATCTGCATGCGGTGCATCGACCTTGCCGCGACGGCCTTGGACAAAGACAAGGAGTCTGGATGGACGAAGCCGACACGAGCCGGCGCTGAACTGTGACGGGCCAACAATCGCAATGTAATCAGTCTTCCAATCCATTTGGTCTTCGTAACTCGTTCGATGCTACACTGGAGTTTGTTCGTCAAGTCCTCAAGCCTCAAACCTCAAGCCTCCCTAACCCATGGCCGCTGGAATCAGCCTTTCCAACAAGTGTCAACTCCTGTTTGGGTTTGCGGTGTTGACGATTCTCGCCGCCGCCCTCAGCGTGCCGTGGGTGCGAACACAGATGCTCGTTCGAGCGGGTCAGTTCGAGGCGGCCCGGCAGACCGCGGACGCCTGGCTCACTGATCGCATTCAACTGGGCACGATCGAGCGCCCCGGCGGCCGGCTGCGACCGCTCGAGGAAGTCTTCGGCGATCGCGACTCGTCCCCGCCGCTGAGGATGGTGTTGACCTATGTCCGGGAGATCGATCCCACCGATGAACGGGCGCCGTTCATCGCTGCCGCCTTGGCCGCCTTCCAACAGGATGCGCAGCGCGTTGAATATACCGACACCACCAGAGTTGGAAGCCAGACGGTTTATCGCTACGCGAGAGTGCTGCGCGAGTCGCAAATGCGGGCGATCCGTGACCGGTCCGTGACCAAGTTCACCGCCTTGCCCTTCGAGCCCGGCGTCGCCAACCCGATTCGGGCGGTGCTGGTGATCGATCGCACGGGCGAGGTCGCCCAAGGCATGCTCCTTAGTAATCGCATCTACATCATCGCCGACTGGATCGTGGCGGGGCTGCTCGCGGTGGTCGTGTTCTATTTGATCCTGACCAAGCTGATCCTTTCGCCGGTGCGCAAACTTCGTGAAACCACCGAGAAGCTGCAGAGCGGTGATCTCACCATACGCTCGCAGATCAGGACCGGCGATGAGTTCGAGGAACTGTCTGATGCCTTCAACACGATGCTCGATCGTGTCGAGCAGAGCCAGTCTCGCCTCCAGGCCATGAACGACAGCCTCGATCTGAAGCTGACCGAGCTGTCCCAAGCGAACATCGGCCTGTTCGAGTCCAACCGCCTCAAGGGCGAGTTCCTGGCCAACGTCAGCCACGAGCTGCGCACCCCGCTGAACTCCATCATCGGGTTTACCGAGGTGCTCGACGAGCTGGCCCGGGCTGACGACGACGCCGACCCCAAGCGCATGCGCTATATCCAGAACATCCTCACCAGTGGTCGGTCCCTGCTGGAGATGATCAACGAGCTGCTGGAGATGGCCAAGATCGAAGCAGGGCGGCTGGAGGTGAACATCGAGCCGACCAGCATCGGCGACATCGTCGAAGGACTGGTCGGAATCATCGGCGCCCAGGCGGCGGCGAAACAGATCGAGCTGATCCCCAAGATCGCCCAGAACCTTCCGCTGATCGAAACCGATCCCGGCAAGCTCCAGCAGATCCTCTACAACTTGCTCTCCAACGCGATCAAGTTCACACCCCAAGGCGGTTCGGTCACCATCACCGCCGATCGGCTGACCCGCCAGGAC
>JADFGE010000274.1 GCA_022567855.1 Planctomycetota bacterium
CCCCAGGAATACGTTGGTCGTGCTATAGACGCGGACCTCAACCGAGGGCCCGCCGCCCATGGTGACGGTATTGAAGCCGACGGCACTCTTTTCGTCCGTGAAAATCACGTCGAGGCTGTCCGGGGTTATGCCGGCAAGAACGACGTCACTGGCCGCCCCCAAAAGCCCGACCGACACCGCCGCCAAGCCGCTTTGGCCGCGAGGATTCTCATCCATCGGATCGCCGCCACCAAGATTGGATTGAACCCTCAGGTTGGGCAGACCCGTCATGCCAGCCGGGAAGGGGGACCCATTCGGCAAGTTGGGCACACCCGATTCCAACGGGTCGTCGAAGCCATCGGCGCTGTCGGGGGGTAGGATCGATTCCTCGTAGTCTTCGATCCCCTTGAGAACATTGCCCTCACCAGCGTTGAACTTCTCGAAGGCAGCCTGGCTGGTGGTCCAGAGCAGTCCACCCGGCGGGCCGGCTTCCCACGCCTGGATGTTGTCGGCGCCCTCGAATCCACCGGGGTCGAAGATATTGATGCGGCCGATTGGATCCGGTGACCAGACTCCAATGAAGTTGGCGCCGCTGGGGTCGGCCGGCGTCGTCATCATCCCCAGGAACACGTTGGTCATGCTATAGACACGGACCTCAACCGAGGGCCCGCCCGAGAAGGTGATGGTATTGAAGCCAACGCCACTCTTTTCTTCGGTGAAGATCAAGTCGAGACTGTCCTCGGGGATGTTGGCAGCAACGACGTCACTGACCGCCCCGCCGCTCCCGGCCGACACCGCCGCCAAGCCGTCGAAGCCGCTGGGATTCTCATCCGACGGATCGCCGCCACCAAGATTGGATTGAACAATAAGGTTGGGTAGACCCGTCATGCCAACCGGGAAGGGGAACCCATCCGGCAAGTTGGGCACACCAAATTCCAACGGGTCGTCGAAGCCATCGACGCTGCCGGGGGGTAGGATCGATTCCTCGAAGTCTTCGATGCCCTGGAGAATCTTCCCCTCACCAAAGCTGAACGCCTCGAACGCAGTCTGGTTAGTGAACCAGATCAGTCCACCCTGGGCCGGTGCGGTCGGCGGGGCATCGGTCCCTCGGCCGGGCGCAAGGATGTCGCTCAACCTGGATCCGCGGGCAGTTGGGATCCGTTGCGCTTCTGCGGGTACGCCGGGCGCAATCGTCTGTCCATCTGGCGTCGTCCTTTGCTGTGCTAGTGTCTGTGCCCACAGGCCGGGCGTCAGGGCTGCGATCAATCCGACGACGACAGCGCCCTTGAAACAGTTTTGGCTACACGACATTGACTTTCTCCTTCATCTTCGTTCGTTGGCGAGTTGACCAGATCACCTCGCCGATCTCGACAACGAAGTTCACTATTGGCGACGACAGCGCTCGCGCGTGCCCGCCGTCCGTGGCTGCCCCCGGAGACAGGTGCCGCCATGCGACCGAACGGAACCAGTGTACCACAGGCGGGCTGAATCCAAGCGGCATTTGGGAGATATGAGCCCCGACGCCCACCCTGGTATCCTGTTGCCGGAGGAGGTGGCCCATGCGACACCCCCGATCTGCGCTCGTAGCCATCCTCGCCCTCGTTTCGGTCCCGGCTGCCTGGGGCCAGCCTCAACCGGAGCTGGTCCTCCACTTCGTTGAGATCGGCCAGGGCGACTGTACGCTCATTGAGTGCCCCAACGGCGGGTTCATCCTGGTTGACGCCGGCTCGACTGCACGCGGCGACCGTGACGCGGTGCGCGAATACGTACGAGACCAGCTCGATCAGGCGAACCCGCGCATCGACACCGTGGTCATAACCCATCTCGATGCTGACCATTACAACTACCTGCCGGACGTACTCACCGACGACATCGAGGTCGGCCAAGTGTTGCTGGTTGAAGGTAACGACGACTATCAAGACAGGAACCCCCAGGAGGACTGATCAATGAAGTGTACTCTTATCGTTTGTGTAATTGCTTCCATCATGCTGGCGGGCATGTCCGTCGGCACGTCGGTACAGGACAGTGACAACTCGGAAGTCGCATGGCAAAGCCGTGATGATGAACATCTCATTGAACTGTTTACCGTCGGAGGCAGGCCGCTGAACCTTGATCCCGACCACAAAGTCAAGATCCTCGTCAATCACAGCTATGCCGTCGGCTACTGTGAAGAGCGACGTAACCCGTTGTGGGCGGTATACCGGGCAAGCGAACTCAAGGTTGGCGATGAAGCGGAACGGTACGAACGATCACGATTCTTTGCCCGCGACTTGCGTGTGACACCAGCTATCGATGGGCGCACGTTCGGCGGCGGACTCGATCGCGGTCACATGGTTCCGAATGCGGTGATCGGTTCTCAGTACGGTTCGCTGGCGCAGCTCGAAACGTTTTACATGACGAACATGTGCCCGCAACAAGACAGTCTCAACCGGGGTCCTTGGATGCGGCTCGAAAAGTTCATCATCGATCTAGCCCAGGACAAAGAACACATCTTCGTCCTTGCGGGTCCCATCTTCGGTGATGATCCCGGTGTTACAGCAAAGGGGCCGGAACGCGGCATCCAGGTTCCGGAAGCGTACTACATGATTCTCGTGGACGCTGAGAACGAATTCGCAGATAAACCGACGATCAAACTGATAGCGTATCGATTCGTGCAGAATACGGCACAGTCTGCTGACTTCAAGGATCGCATATTGTTCGGTGTGTCAGTCAATGACATCGAAGCAGAAACCGGTCTGGACTTTTTTCCGTTCTATGAGGAGTTGTTCACGAACTGGGATGCCAAAGAGGCGGAGATCGAGATGACGCATTGGACGATCAATTGATTGCACGAAAACAAGAAGTTGGACATTGACCAGACAGTTGTCGGTCTTGGCTGCCCTGAATGCGGCTGGCGACGAGAGCCACCGTCGTAGAATGTTGTCGTGAAGCGCCGTCTATTCAAGCTCGCAGTGTTCCTCCTCCTCGGCGCGATCGTCAACGTCGCCGTGGCGTGGGGTGCCGCACTTCTGGTTGACTTCCATGGAGCGGAGACTGTGGTCGGCGGGGCCAAGGGCCGCAGGGGCGACTGGGTCATTTGGCACCATAACGCTGGCGGCGCTATACGAATCCGAGCTCTTGCTGTGAGTGGCAACAACATCGAAGAATACGAGCAATACCCGATGCATCCGTCGCTTCTTCCATTATGGGGTCCTCTTGCCGTGCAGGTTCGTCAGCAGGTTCGTGAGCAGGTGATAGACGAGCCGTTTGTGCGCGTTGCCGACGCCTATGGTTGGCCAACATATTCGTTGTGGTGTGCCTTTGCTTGGAACACCGCGCAATGGCCCAACGTGCTAACGGATCCACGATTGTCCGCGATTCTCATTACGTCGCCTATGGGTGGCAATTATGCTCTGTCTCAGCGGGCACTTCCTCTTCGCCCGATCTGGCCCGGCTTCGCGGTCAACACGATCTTCTATACGGCGATTCTTTGGTTGATCACGCTTGGCCCATTCACCGCGCGCCGAATGATCCGCCACAAACGCGGCCACTGCATCAAATGCGGCTACGACCTGCGCGGTGACTTCTCCGCGGGTTGCCCCGAATGCGGCTGGCGACGAGACTCACCGTCGTAGAATGTTGCCGTGAAGCGCCGCCTTACCCTGCTCGTGATGTGTCTCTTGTTGGGCATCACCGCCAGTGTGATGGTGGCTGTCGGCTGCATGCTCTGGGGACCATTTCCTGATCTCTGCGAGATTCAGCTACGCCTTACCCTCCGCAATTGGCCCCGCGCAGTACCCGCTGATTGGCCTTCACCCACGGCTCGTACCATCTATAGAAACGCTGTTCACACCCTGATTCTCCATCAGACCGTTCGGTACGCAGATCCGACCTCCGACTCGACCGCCGGCGCTACACATTATCAATGGCTTTATCAGTATGGTTGGCCACTGAGAGCCTTTGAGGCTGAATCGAGAGCTGACCTTGCAGGCGAAGCCTCAAGTCGCATCGGCTTGGTACTGCCGCCCGCCCCGGCGGGCCTTGCGGTGGTACCATATTCGGGCCACCGTCTCCGCGTGAGAGAGAGTCCCCTTGGAGGTTTCAAATGGCTGGGAAGTGTCCAAGCTGCGGCAACTACGTGACGATTGCCATCTGCCACGATACCAACATCGGCGTCATCGGCGCCGCGATGTGCTGCTACGAGACCGCCGCCGAGTACGCCAAGACGCGGATTCAATTCGGAAAACCGATCGGGAGCTTCCAGATCATTCAGGTCAAACTCGCCGACATGCTCACCGAGATCACCAAGGCGCAGCTCTTGTGCCTGCGCCTGGGTCAGCTCAAGGAGGCCGGCAAAGTGACGCCGCAGCAGGTTTCCATGGCCAAGCGGAACAACGTCAACATGGCGCTGAAGACGGCGCGCAGGTGCCGCGAGATCCTCGGTGCCAACGGCATCCTCGACGACTATCAGTCGTTCCGCCACCTGGTCAATCTGGAATCGGTGTACACCTACGAGGGTACGCACCAGGTGCACACCCTCATCATCGGCCACGACATCACCGGAATCCCCGCCTACGGATCCGGCTGACATTGACCCTCACGA
>JADFGE010000275.1 GCA_022567855.1 Planctomycetota bacterium
AACATCGATGAGGACATGATCAGCCAAAATCTGTATACCGCCGGGCTGCCCGATCCGGATCTGCTGATCCGGACCGCCGGGGAGCGGCGCATCTCCAACTATCTCCTCTGGCAGATCAGCTATGCCGAGATGTACGTCACCGACGTCTATTGGCCCGACTTTCGCGTCGAGAACCTCCACCACGCCATCCGCGAGTACGCCCGCCGCAAACGTCGCTTCGGCGGACTCGATCACACCGACGACTGATCCGGCTCGACCTCCTTCCTCGTCCCAAAGGCCAGGCGCCGGGGGCCTACAAAAAACCCGCGCCCCGAACACAGCGGATGAGCGTGACGGAGCGCGGGCGAATTAGTTATCAGTTGGTAGTTATCAGTTATCAGTTATCAGTTATCAGTTATCAGTTATCAGTTATCAGTTGTCAGTTGTCAGTTTGTGGGTGTCGGCGGCGCAGCGCCACGCCGATTACTTGGGCAGTTTCTCCAGATACAGAATCTTGGGCTTGTCGTTGGGGTGATTCACTTCGCTGCGATCAACCAGCATGACGTACCGGCTGTCGTCCACGATGAACTCCGGGTTGGTCGCGTCCCACACGCCGGTCGTCGGGTTCTGAATGAAGCTCCGCACCCGAAAATACACGGTGAACACGTCGCTGCGCGTGGTCAGCATGTTCGACATGCCGGCAAACAGCAGGTTCTGCTCCTCGGCATCCTGAGCGACTTCGTCGGGAAAGAACTCATCGTCCTGCGGAATGCCATCCCCGTTTTGATCAATAAAGATGTCGGTGACGTCTGTGCTGATCCGCGTAGATTCGATACCACCGGCCGGCCCGACCGCGGTAGGACGCAGTCCCGCGAAATCGACCCGCCAGTTCTCGTTCGGTTCCAGCGGACCGAGGGGTGGAGAAAATGTCGCCCCCTCGGTCAGCAACAAGACCTCGCCGATCGAGGCGATCCCGCGCTCACCACGTAGATTCTTGATGAACGTGGTATCCCCACGATCGCCGTAGGCGGGCAGCGGGTCAGTGCTATCCATCGGATCGCCGAACCGCTCGCGGTAACGCACGATCGCGTCCGGTACGCGGACAAACGGATTGTTCGACGGCGTGTTCAACTCGTGAACAAGCCTCGCCATATGCGGCGCTGACCGCATCACTTCCGGCGGGGCAGTGTTGACATTGATCAGCCCAGGCGTGATCTTGCCGGTAAACCCGTTGGCGTTTCCGAACCGACTGCCGCCGACGTTCACGCCCAGACTCTCACAGACGAACGCATCCAAGACCCGCGCCCCGGCCGGTATGGTCGGCACGGCGTGCTGGAAATCAAGCAGATACATCGGATCGTTGACCGGCGTCAGCGGCTTCCCTACGACCTGGCCCAGCGTTGCCCCAGCCGATGTCGGCTCGATCCGCAGCCGATTGACCAATGGGTCGTTGTTGTTAGTCAAATCGTTGTCAATCATGAACTCTGCGAATGTCTGCGTCGTCTCCTCGTACGCGAAAACCTCTGGAGCGGTCTCAATGAACTCCAACTCGTGGCCGAACATCCACACGTTCAGCAGCTCACCCACCTGCTCGAAGTCCGCGTTCTTCTGCAGCATCTGCATCGAGAATTTGAGCTGCCCGTTGGCGATGAAGACCTTGTCGGTCGTGTCGAACCTGGCATCGATCGTTCCCGGAACGACGCCGCTGTGCCCGTCACCGCCTGCTGCCGTGCTGTTGACGTCTCGAATAGAAAAGACGTACCGGGGATTCGACTCGTCGGGATCAAACTGACCGTTGGCGTTCAGGTCAATGTCCCACGCGCGTGTAACGTGAACCCATTGGATCCAGTGCGTATCAGTATCAAGGTCGATGACGTCCCACGGCTGGCCGCCGAACGGCTCCGGTTCGCAGGTGTCGCCGGGCAGCGCTGACCGCATTCCCTTGACCTCTACACCAAACTCATAGTCTTCCTGTGGCGCCGGCGCGTTGATGTCGATGCGATCGACGACCACAGGGACGTCTGGTCCGCTTCCCACGGGAGGGATCATTCGCAGAATCTTGATCGCTCGCTTCCCCTCCTCGGTGGTGTCGTAATCGTCGCGGTCCGTCGACCAAGTGCCGAGGCCCACCTCGATCGGATCGATCGGATTCAGCAGTGATAGCCAATCCAGCTCGATGTCCGTGCCATCAATATCCCCAATCGCATAGTACGTCCTGGCGGCGAACGGACTTATCGTTCCGCTGAGCGGCGCCGGCCTGCCGAAAACACTCAACTGGAAGCGAGAAAGATCAAGCGCGCTGCCGAACGGATTGGCGATCTGAACGACCACCACGGTAGTTCCCGCCGCCCCACGACACATGACGTGATCGAAGGCGTCGATATCCGGCGGGTGGGAGGCCATGGCGATCTTAGCTTTGTGCACGTGCGCGATCAGCGCCTCGACAAGAAACGGCTGGCGCTCCATGCCGAGCATCCTGCGGGTGCGGTTTTCGGGCAGGTCGACGATGCTGATCCCGGGCAGGGAAACGGCATCGTCCAGAACCAACTTTGAATCATCATCGCGCCGTTCCCGAATGTTGGCGGCCAGACCCGCCGCGGCGCGACGAGCATTATCGAGCTTTGTGTCCGTCGGCGACGAGTATTCGCCAAAGTACGATGTGCCGGAGTTCGCGTCGCCGTCGAGCAGAGCCAGCAGGAGCGTGGGCGCCAGTCGATCTCGAAACGACTTTGCCCCGGGTAGGAATGTGAGGTTGTTCGGCTCACGAAGATCGAGCTTCGTTCTCGCCTGGGCGAAGAATCTGTCAACCGCTACCTGCCCAAGGGCCTGCACATCGGCCGGCACTTCCCACCGCCACCACAGCCACGGCGGCATCTCGTCGTTCCGCGCCCCGTTGTACATCGTCAGCTTCCGCCGAGAGTCGAACATCAGCTCCCGGTTGCTCAACTGATCGAGATACTCGCTGGACTCTTCTCGTGCCAGATTTGCATGCAAGAGCTGCGGACTATCACCAGGAATAAAAATGTATTGGCTCCGCACGTTGGCTTGTACCGCCCGCTCGAAGCGACTTGCGATCCACGGATAGTTCTGCCCGTGGAACATCCGCAACTCCAGCTCCTCCGTGAACCCAAACGGCGTCAGGCCGCCGACCGGTTCCAACGGCCGAAGCCCAGCGAGTTGCCAATACCTGAGGCGGTCAACGGCGGTATTCAGTTCCGTCGCGAAGTTCGGGTTCAGGACGAAGTTTTGATTGATGACCCCGATCTGCTGCAGGTAGTTCAGCGCACGGCCACCACTTGGCGGCGTCGTAGTGGTATCCCACATATCCACGTCATATCCGATCGTGGTATCACCATAAAAGAACGGATCAGGCACAATTTCATGATTCGCCGGGTTGTCGAAGAATCCGGTTTGCAGACCGCCGGTATACTGTGCGTCGGTGATGTCGCCAACGAGCTGAAGATCGGCCGGCGTGTGCCCACGCGTCTTGAAGCCCGGCTGGTCGGGAGCGGGGTTCGCGCGGACAAACCGCGTGGCGACGTTGGCGTTGAGCATTGCGCTGTTGTCAATGATGCGCACAGCCACGACCTGGCGGATGCCGCGCTCCGTCATTGTCGGGGCGAGGTACCAGAACGAATCCGTGAACCCGTCCCCGTCGGTGTCGACCAAGACCCGGTTGACGTTCCAGCGCGGCGTTCCGATTGGCCACGCCGATGAGGGCCCGATGAACTCGTCCTGCGGTCGCTCGCCCAGCTCGAGCGGGGTACCGTTGGCATTGAGGTCGCTGAGATTGTAGAAGTTCGGCGGAACTTCCTGCGGTTCGTAATAGACAGCGCCGTAATTCTGGAACCACGCTACCCACCTGCTGTTGAAATATGCCTTGTAGACCGTGTCGCCGGATGGATTGAACAGTGCCGAGCCGTCGATATTGTCCGCCACTGGCTGCACGACGAGCCACTGCTCCATGGGAATGCTCAGGTTGGTGACCAATGAGTTTTCGACATTGCTGATGTCGACTACGATCCGCCAGCCGTTATTCGGCCGGGCGATGTTGGTCATGTGCCGCCAATGTGAAAAGGCATCGAGAATCCCGTCGCCGTTGGTGTCCCACCGAAGCGGTTCGATGTCGGCCAACCAGCGAGCGTCGCCAAACCCCGGATTGCCGACCTGGTTGCCCTCAGCACTAAGGTTGGGGCTGCCCGTTCCCCCTCCATCGTTACCCGGCCCGTCCGGCCAGAAGAGATCGGGTGGACTACCCGGCGTGGTATCCGGCCAATTCGTGAACGGCACAACGTGGTATGGGGCGAAGTTGTAGGGGAAGTTGGGGTCCGTGGCATAGCGGAGCGGGAAGTAGTCCAAGTTTCCGTCCCCGTCGAGATCCAGCCGTTGCTGCGAAAGGCGCGGGGTGTTGGAGTTCACCGGCACGTCGAGCCCGGGCAACAAAGGATCAATTGGAAACGGAAACAGGGCAGCGCCGATCTCGTAGGCCAGCATCTCCGCCATCACTCGGGCATTGTCGTCGCGCAGCATCGTGCGCACCGCGACGCTCGACGTCACCCGCCCGGCATGGGTGCGG
>JADFGE010000276.1 GCA_022567855.1 Planctomycetota bacterium
GACGCGTTCTCCGGTGCGCCTCGCGACAGGTGATAAAAACGCGGATCGTCGGCGATCGTGACCTCGAAGTGGCCGTGCTCTGGACACGCCTTGGACATAATGATCCGACCGTGGCGCTCGTGAACCTCGGCCGGGATCGGTTCGAGACAGACCGGACAACGACTGGTCGTTTGCTTGAGGCGTCGCGACTCGCCCAGGATGTTGAGTTGCGGGATCACGGAGTTACATCTCCTCCTCCGCCCAAGATCAATGGGTCACAGGCTGAGAGAGCAGCATCAAGCAACCGATGAAGAACACAAACGGTCCGACGGAGACCAGTATAATGATGACGCAGATCGTGGTTCCGATCGCGCGCCAGATCGCCACCGGCCCCTTTGTGCGGATTCCCTCGGGCAGGCTGCGCCTGAGCATCGACCGGACCTGGAGATAGCTGTTGAAACCCACCGCCCCAACCATGGCGCACCCGATGATCAATCCCAACACCCATGCCTCACCGTTGTTGCCTGCGGTGGCAAGGATGAACCCCGCAAATATCAAGCCCGCGATCGGCCAACCCAGGCGAACGCAAATCTTCAAGGCGCTGGGCCAGGGTTGAAGTCGGGCCGCCGTTTTGGGCGAGTAGCTCTTGCCGCATTCCGGACAGTTGCCGCGATCGGCCAGACCTACGAGCGAATAGCCGCACCAGTGACACCGCCCGGATGGGAGTGCCGGCTTTGGATCGGACGGCTCCGTCGGCCTCGACTGGCCCTGGGGATCATCCTGATCGGCCATGCCCGGTAGTCTACCACTGGCGACGCAAGAGCGGTGGACGAGAGACCCCGGAGCATTGATCAACCGGGCCAGCATCCCGATTCCATCGGGAGTTCGCTCAGGCTCAAGGTCACCCTCGCCATTGCTCAATCGACGATGGGGCGTATACCGTGTGCGGATGATGAGTCAGCCGTCTGTTTCAGCGAGCCAAGATTTCGTCTCACTCGGGCTGACACCCGACGTAGCAGGTGAACTCTCTACCGCGATTGAGAAGGGTCTTGCCGAGGGTGATCCCGAGAAGGCCTGGCGTTGGATTTGCGCGGAGATTCTTCGACCGCAGCATCCGTTTGAAGTGCATCTTCGGGCCCATGAGGCTGTCTTCGCCAAGTGGGATGCTTCCAAGCGCCCTGCGCCGGTGTGGGTTCCCGATCCGGAATCAATAACACAGACCAATCTTGCGAAGCTGATGCGCGATCGTGGACTCGATACTTACGAAGCGCTGTTCAAGTGGTCCGTTGAAGATCGTTTCGGCTTCTGGCAAGAGATGATCAAGACGCTTCACATTCGCTTCAAACAGAATGCTAAGCGTCTTGTTGCTGACGAACGTGAAGTTGAATCGCCCGACTGGCTTCCGGGGGCGACACTCAATATTGCTGACAACTGCTTCAACGCAGATCGTCAAAGCACCGCGATCGTATACGCCAAACGAGACGGCGTACTTCATAGGATGACGGTGAGTGAACTTGAAGCGATGACCAATCGCGTCGCCAACGGTCTGCGCGATCTTGGTTTGAACCCCGGCGATGCGGTCGCGATCGACATGCTCATGACCGTCGAGTCCGTGGCGATCTACCTGGGAATCGTTCGGGCCGGCTGCGTTGCGGTATCAATTGCTGATAGTTTCGCACCGGATGAAATCGCCACGCGATTGCGCCTCGCTGACGCCAAGGCGATCTTCACGCAGGATTTTATTGCCCGAGGCGGCAAACAACTTCCGTTGTATGAGAAGGTCAGGGACGCCGATGCTCCACAAGCGATCGTCCAGCCGGGGGCGAACGACGTCAGCGTCCAGCTGCGCGATGGTGATATAAAATGGGCTGAATTTTTGAGTGATCGTGATTCGTTTGCGTCGGTTGCACGGCAGCCGGGCGATCACAGCAACATACTGTTCTCATCGGGTACGACGGGCGATCCCAAGGTGATTCCTTGGACCCACACCACGCCGATCAAATGCGCTGCCGATGGCTGGTTGCATCACGACATACGCGAAGGTGACGTCGTCGCCTGGCCGACCAACCTGGGTTGGATGATGGGGCCGTGGCTGATCTATGCATCATTGGTGAACGGGGCAACGATCGCGCTGTATGAAGGTGCGCCCAACACGCGCGGATTCTGCGAGTTTGTGCAGAACGCAAGCGTAACGATGCTGGGGGTGGTGCCGAGTTTGGTGAAGGCGTGGCGCAGCAACGACTGTGTAGCCGGTTTGGACTGGTCGTCGATTCGATGCTTCAGCTCGACGGGCGAATGTTCCAACGCTCAGGACATGTTCTGGCTGATGTCGCGGGCACGATACAAGCCGGTGATCGAATACTGTGGAGGGACGGAGATCGGGGGTGGTTACATCACGGGAACAATGGTTCAGCCGGCCGTACCGGCGACGTTCACCACGGGGGCGCTTGGATTGGACGTGGCGATTCTTGATGAAACAGGCGCGTCCGCCCAAACGGGAGAGCTGTTTCTCGTTGGGCCCTCGATCGGCCTTTCGAACGAACTGATCAAAGGCGATCATCACACGGTGTATTACGAAGGCACGCCGACCGGTCCCGCCGGCGAGCTGCTCAGGCGCCACGGCGATGAGATGTGCCAACTGGCAGGCGGGTATTTCCAAGCCTTGGGTCGAGCCGATGACACGATGAACCTAGGGGGGATCAAAACGAGCTCGGCTGAGATCGAGCGCGTGCTGAATGACGTTGCCGGGGTGCAAGAGACCGCTGCCATTGCTGTGCCTCCAACCGAGGGCGGCCCGGATCGGCTGATCATCTATGTGGTCGCTGAGGCCGGAGGCGGGGTAGACCCGGTGGAGATTCGGCCAGCCATGCAGGAGGCGATCAAGCAGCGCCTGAACCCACTTTTTCGCATCCATGAGGTGCTGGCGATTTCCGCCTTACCGCGGACCGCCTCAAACAAGGTGATGCGGCGAACGCTGCGAGCCCAGTATCAGGGCTCCTCATAATCAGTCCACGGCGGCAAAACCGGCTCTTGGACACCGCCAGGGCCGTTCGCGGGGCCACGAAGAGGTGATTGCCTATTCCGTGGAGCTTGCCCTGCCCCCCCGGCCTGCATAAATCATGGCGAAGACTGAATTCGATGTCATAATTCTCCCGCAGCTGCGTTGAACGGCTGTAGGTCTTGAGAAAGAAATCTGCGGGAGCGATTCCTGCAACAACAATCGTTCAAGGAGACTGTGTGATGATCCGCACAACCTTATCTGTCCGCAGCATCGGGACTATGGCCGCGTCGCTTGCCCTGGGAGCAGCGCTAACACTCACCGGCCCGGCCTCAGGTCAGTTTGGCGCTGGCCGAGGATTCCAGCAAGCACCGAGCTACACCAGCCGAGACATCCAGCTCGCGGTGGATGCGTTGAAGCTCGACGAGACCCAGAAGCTGATCGTGGAGACGCTCTTCCAGGACTACCAAGGCGCTTTCCGCGACAGTCAGGCCGGGTTTTCTCAGCGGATAACCGACATGCGCGATGAACTGGAAGGGATGGATCGGGCGGAGCTTCTGCAGGTCGTCTTCGGGGCCCTTGGCAAGTGGCAGCAACACAACGAGCAACTGTCGGAGCAGTTCATCCAGGATGTCCGGCGGCTGCTGAGCGAGGATCAAGAGGAGCTCTGGCCGTCGTTTGAGTACAAGATGTACCGCCGCAAGTACTTGAAGAACGGCAGGCTCTCCGGCGAACGGCTGGATCTCTTCGTCGTCATGACGGAGCTGGATCTGGCCGAGACCGAGCGTCCGGAGATTCAACCGTTGCTCGACGCCTACGAAGTCGAACTCGACGGCGCGCTGCACCGGCGAGAGGAACAGTCCAAGTCGTCCCAGGCCGATGCCATCGCGGCGATCCGAAACAACAAGGACACGAACGTCGGCATCGTCCTGGCCGACCGCCAGGTCCAACTGCACAAAGTCGTGCGCGACGTAAACGAGCGCTATGTCCAGAGCATCGCCGCGGCCCTGCCGCAGGAACAGCAGGCCGCGTTCCTCAACAAGGTTCACCTGCGGTCTTTTTCACGTGTTTACCGACTCACCTTGGCCCAGCGCGTGTTCAAAGCGGCCCAGGAGCTCCAGGACCTCACCGAGGAGCTGCTGATCGCGATCGGGCAGTTGGAATCGCAGTATCTGACCGAGCTGGCGGCACTCAATGAGAAGCTCGTCCGACTGATCAAGGATAAAGAGCCTCAGGACATTGTGTACAAGGCACGAGTGCGACAGTCGAAGCTCACCGGTCAAGGCGTCGAGCGGCCCGCGGATCAGACGAAGGAGAAGTTCACCAAGCGCCGTGAGCTCGGCCAGCGCTACATCGACCAACTCAAGGCGATGCTTACGCCCGAACAGATCGCCTTGCTGCCGGGATTGCGAACCTTCCGGCCGGAAGGGCTTGCCACTGGATCGGCCGGCCTGACACAGACAGCCCAAGACTTGAAGAATGCCCGCCGGGAAAAGCTGCGCCAGCTCACAGGGGGCCCGTCGATTCAATCGACCAGCGGCGACAGCGATTCCATCAAC
>JADFGE010000277.1 GCA_022567855.1 Planctomycetota bacterium
AAGCCCCGACCCTCAAGCCTCAAGCCTCAAGCCTCAAGCCTTCTTCTCCCCCCTCGATGCCTTGATGCCTTGATGCCTTCTCTAGGGACACGGCCCCCAGGCCCCCAGCAAGCTGAGCAAGTCCTTCACGCCAACGTCGCCGCTGGCGTCGAAGTCGGCGGGACAATCTCCCTTCGGCGGGCACGGCCCCCAGGCGCCCAGCAAGAAGAGCAGATCCTTAACGCCAACGTCGCCGCTGTCATCAAGGTCCCATGGGCAGGGCAGAACGCAGTTCTCCTGGATGAATACTCGCCAGCCGATGCACAGACCCATGAAAATGTCCATGCAGCCATCGTTGTTGACGTCGATGAACCCAAAATCGTGAGCATCGATGTGAATGTTGCGGCTATCGTTGGCTGGCCACGGATCGAAGACATGGCCGTCGCCAGGATTGCGGAGCAGGGCGAACTGGCTCCCTGGACCACAGTTCTGAATGTCCACATCAATCGGGGCTACGCCGACATCGAGGCCGCCGTCATTATCGACATCCGCCAGTTTCGTATTCCCGCCGAACCCGTTGGTCCGAGGCGAAGAAGAAAGGGTGAATGAGCTATAGGTGATCGGACCGTCAGGGTTGACGCTCGTCGCAAGATTCACTTGATCCTGCGGATCCTGCTCGACGAAGATATCAAGCATGCCGTTGCCGTCCAGGTCGCCGACCGCAAAGTAGTACGGTGAGGTATTTGCCGGCTCCTGGAAGGGAAGCGCATTGAAGACCCCTGCCCCGTTATTGAAAAGAATGAAAACCCCGATGTCAAAGGGAGCGACGGAGTAGAGCGTGGAAATCTTCACGATGTCATTGTCGCCGTCGTTGTCCATGTCCTGGATATGAACCGCGGTGCCGAAGGCAACGTTGGCGTAGCTGCCAAGACGCTGGGCCGTCTCGTCAGTGAAGTGCCCTGATCCGTCATTGATGAGCAGGACGTCGGTCGTTCCGCCGGACATGGCATAGTTCGAGAAGAAAAGGTCCATGGCGCCGTTGCCGGTCACGTCGCCCCCGTGGACGGCGCAGAACTGTGGGCCGGGGAGATTCGCTACCTCGATTGTGGGGAACCGCAACGACGACTCGTCAACCAACCCCAGCCAGTTGCCCATCTCGTTGTTGCCGAGATTACGGTAAAACATCGGCTGCTGCCAGAAAGTGTTGACAATAATGACATCAGGCCAGTCGTCGCCGGTTAATTCGCTGATGAGAACATCGCGAGCGTCCGTGAGCGTCGCAATGAACCCCGGGGCGAACTCCGCGGTTCGATCTACCAGCACGCCATTCTCGTTCAGAAGCAGCACGTCCTGGCGGGCACCTGGGGTTGAGAACGGCTGCTTTCGGACGACGATCAGGTCATCCCACCCATCCCGATTGAGATCTCCAACCGCCACATCTTTCTCTTGATTGTCGTCCATTGGGTCGCCCGCCGGGTTGTCCGCAAACGCATCAAGCAGGAGACGAAAGGCTGTGTCATCCGCAAAGCTCACCCACTGTGCGGTGAGGACGTCGGTCACGGTGGCTGCGCAAACAAGGCCCGCGATTGCAAGAACGCATCGCTGGCTGTTGATCTGGGGATCCATCGTGCGTATCTCCGGGGTGAGATGGAAGAATCGTTGGACGTATAGCATACCATCCCACAGGTCACCGAGTACAAATAATGTAGCAGCCGACTGGCGTGAAGCAAGCGGGAATCTCGTTCTTGCCCAGATTGACGCCGTGCTCGGGAAGTACGGATCGGCCGGCGAGAACGACCCTTCAGGCACGTCCGGCGGCGGGGACGGCTGGGGCGCCGGGGCGTGGAGGGGTCGATTCCTCGGTATGGAGCTGGAGAAACACCATCTGCCGGTAGCGGTCACTGTGTTCAAGCAGTTGCTCGTGCGTGCCTTGATCGACAATCCTTCCGTCTGCAAGCAACACGATTCGATCAGCATGAGTGATCGTCGAGAGGCGATGGGCGATGACGAACGTCGTTCGGCCGGACATCAACGTGCTCAGACTCGCCTGTATGTATCGCTCGCTTTCGGTATCGAGATTGCTGGTGGCCTCATCGAGAATCAAGATGCGGGGGTTGGCCAACATCGCCCGTGCGATGGCGAGTCGTTGGCGCTGGCCGCCGCTGAGTCGCACGCCGCGCTCGCCGACGATCGTCTCGTAGCCGTCGTCGAGCTGCTCGATGAACTCGTGGGCATGGGCGAGCTGCGCCACATGCACAATCTCATCACTCGTCGCGCCGCGGCGAGCGTAGCCGATGTTCTGCGCCACCGTTCCGTCGAATAGGAAGATGTCCTGTTCGACGATCCCTAATAGTCGGCGGTAGGGATCAACGTCGAGGTCGCGCAGGTCAATTCCATCAAGTTCGATCACCCCGTCGGTCGGGTCGTAGAATCGGGCGACGAGGTTGCACAGGGTCGTTTTGCCGGCGCCGCTTCGGCCGATGAGAGCGACCATCTCGCCGGGCATCACCTCGAGGTTGATGTCCTCAAGCACACGTTGCGATGAGCCTGGATAGGTGAAGTTGACATTGCGGAACGTGATTCGGCCGGCGACCTGCGACGCGCGGAGGACAACGGCACCGGGCCGAGCGGGCATCTCGGTGGGCTCGGCGAGCAGGTCGAGTACGCGGTCGAGGCCGGCCAAACCGTTCTGGAACTGGGTGGCGCTGCTGGCGAGCGTGGCCACCGGTCCCAGCAGCATGACGAGATATACAAGGAACATCATCAGGTCGCCGGTGGAGATCGCGCCGGCGAGCACCCGATTCCCGCCGTACCACAACAGGGCCGCCGACGCCGCGGGAATCAGGATCGCCCAGGTGATCTCGACACTTCGGGCCCATTGCCAGGTGTACAGCTCCTGTCGGGCCATGAAGTGGTTGTTGCGGGTGAAGCGCGCCGTCTCGCTGCGCTGTCGGCCGAAGGCGCGCACCACGCGCATGCCGCCGAACGCTTCGGTGGCGTGGGTGTCGATGTGTTGTCGAGAAGCGCGGGCGTCACGGTACAGCGGGCGAATCCGACCGATCCAAGTTCGATGCGTGAGATAGACAGTGGGGAGCAGGACGATCGATCCCAGCAGCAGCCGCCAATCAACCATCGCGAGGATGATGAGGCTGCCCGTGAGTTGGATCAGCGCCCGCCAGGGGTTGTAGAGCATGCTGAAGATCAGGTCAGCCACGGCGCCCGCATCTTCGCGCAGCAGACTGACCACCCCGCCCGTCTTCAGCTGATACACGCGGTGCAGGGGCAGTCGCACAGCGTGCGCAAAAACACGTCGGCGGATCCCGGCTTGTACCCGCTTGGTGGTCTTGGTCGTTTGCCATCGACCCCAAGTGCCAATACTGATCGCCAGCAGCGCGATCACAATGATCGCGATCGCGACGGTTGCCAGCAACTTGGAGCGATCCGTCGGCATGCGCAGCGTGTCATAAAGAACGGCCGGAAGCGGCTGCGCGGCCAGGACGTAGTCCACGACGATCTTCGTCGCGGCCGGCGGCGCGAGGTTCAGCAGCGTGGCAATCGTCAGCGCGCCCAGGGCCGCGGCGATCCGCGTGCGGTGGCCTTGCAACAGGCCGAAAAACTGTTTGAGCAGTTGTAAAGAGGACCGCTGCCCGGTCAACGCGGTTCGCTGCCTGTGCCAGGTCGTTGCGTCCCCAGTGAGCGGATCGGTGGATTGATCCGTCTTGAGATCACGCCGGTACTGCTCGTATCGGCGCCGGCTGGATCGGAGGCGAGGGGGCATGAACGGATCATAGGCCCGTCGGTTCCGGCCGCAGAACGGGCGTTCTCGTTGGGGCGAGGCCGTGACGGGCGGGTGGAACAACGATGAGGTTCGTCCGGATAGGGTTCGTGCTATTCGGTGGCCAATGGTGTTCTTTGCAAGTATTTGTAGGTTCGAGCTGTCGCTGAGAACCAAGATTGAACACTGTCCGCTCGGAATCCGCTCGGCCCGACGCCGTATATTTTGATTTATCCGTGGGGTATTGGGTTGATTCCCTGCCGCTGGTCGTGGACACTGCTTGTCGGCACGCTACTTGCATCCACAGACACTAGGAGACGGATGATGCGCAGGCCCATAGTCGTTGGTTTGGTTCTTCTGGCTGCGGAGGTGTTGGGTGGGACGATGGCCTTCGCACAAATCGCGCCATTGCCGCATCGAGCGGTCGAGGTCGACATCGACTCCGGGCTGGTCCTGAACACGGCGATCGCGCGCGGCGTTGTCTATTCGACGATAATTCAGGTCCCGGATGCGACGTGGCTTCGGCTGACGTTCGATGAGGCGACATTGGCTCGCACTCCGGCGGGCGGCCATTCCACGGTGCTGCGCATCACGTCCCTGGCGGACGGCGCGATGCAGCATCACACGACGCAGACGCTCAACCAATGGAGCCATACCTCGGCCTACTTCAACGGCGATGCGGTTCGGTTGGAGGTGATCGCTGATCCTGCCGCGGGGGCAAGCCGTGTGCGCATTACGGTAGTTATGGCCGGGATCGCCGGCGGAGACCC
>JADFGE010000278.1 GCA_022567855.1 Planctomycetota bacterium
GGTCAACGGCATCCCGCACTATGAGCGCTTGATCGCGCGGATCGAAGCGCTGCCGGAAGCCGCGGCTGCGTCGCCGGTGGTCGATGGCCTTGGACTCGTCCTTATGCCGTATCCGGCAACCGCCCGGAAGGACAGCAGGGGAGTGCAGTTTTGGGCGATCGAGCCCGAAAGTTTCGCCCGTGTTACCGGGTACGACGACACGTTGTATTGGCGACCGCCGACTGAAGACATATCGGAGACCGACTTCCTACGCGAGCTTCCTCCGCAGCGACTTGCCCAAGCGCTTCAGGAAGGCCGAACCTTGCGCGACGGTGACGGCAAGCCGGCTATTGTGCTTGGCGTACATGTGTCGATCGCCAACGAACGGCAGTCCGACGGTTCGATCCGGCCAACACTCGGCGATTTCTGGTGGATGCCTCGCTATCACGTCACGCTCACCGCCCAGCCGACCGCGGGCGGAACCATGTTGACCCAACCCAAGAGCGTCATTTTCCCGGTCGTGAACGAGTTTTTCTCCGGCGTATACCTGATCGACGAATCGCGGGTGATGATTCCGCTTGACGTCGGCCAGGAGATGCTGCACCTCAACGAAGGGCAGATTATCGACGAAGAACAACTCGACGAGCTTGGGATGCCGAAGGTGATCGGTATCGATCCGGCGCGGGCGACGATGGTCCTGGTGCGAGCAGTTGACGGTGTGGCCCCTGCTGATCTTCGACCAAAAGTCGAAGCGGCCTATGACGCGTTCCAACAGGAGCTGTTCGACGAAGGTGCGCTCGTACTGCCGCCTTCGCGTCTCAGGGGCGGCGTATCAGTCAAGACGTGGGCGGAACAGCAAGCGAAGTTCATTCAGCCGATCGAGAAGGAGCGCGAACTGATGCGCACCCTCTTCTCGCTGGTGTATCTCGTGTGCGCCGGGCTTGTTTTGTCGATCTTCTGGGCCATCGTGTACGAAAAGACGCGCGACATCGGCATTCTGCGGTCGATCGGCGCATCTCGCTTGGGGATTTCCTGGATCTTCCTGCGCTACGGCTTGGTCATCGGGGTCGGAGGCGCGGTTTTCGGACTCGGCCTGGCCTATCTCATTGTGCGAAATATCAACACGATCCACAGTGCGCTGGGCGATCCGCCGGTGTGGCTGGCGATCATTATGCTCGCGCTGGCGCTGCTGGCCATCGGGCTTACGGTCTACTACGGGCGCCGCGGCGACTTGATGCCAATCACCCTCGGCTCGCTCGTGACGATCACGTTGATCGGTGCGGGCGCGGGGATTCTGATTCTGAAGGATCGTGGCGGGGTCGTGATGTGGGATCCCGCGGTCTACTATTTCTCTGAAATCCCCAACGAAGTGGATCGGCAAGCCGCGGTGATCACAATGATCGGGGCGGTCCTGTTTTCATTGATCGGGGCGTTTCTTCCTGCGGCCAAAGCGGCCGACGTCGATCCCGTCAAGGCCCTTCGGTATGAGTGAGACTCGCGTGGCCAACCCACCTGCTTCCGCCCCGACGGCCACGGACACCGAGCCGACCACGTGCTCCTTGCTCAGCGCGGTGGAACTCTACAAAACGTACCGGCTCGGGCGGGTCGATGTGCCCGTGCTCAAAGGCACGACCTTGCACGTCAAACAAGGCGAGTGGGTTGCCGTACTCGGCGCATCCGGATCGGGCAAAAGCACGCTGTTGCACTTGTTTGGCGACCTTGATCAGCCGGACTCGATCACACGCAAATCAGAACACGGCGTCTCGATCTCCAAGCGCAAGCGCAGCATGCGGCGGGGCCTATGCCCAAAGTGTAATTATCCGATCGGCGTCTCGGCCGTCTGCACGGAATGCAGCTATTGCTTCGGCGAAGTCTTCTTTGAAGGACACCCGCTGAGCAGCATGTCCCGTCGCCAACGCGATCGATACCGCAACAAATCCGTCGGGTTCGTGTTTCAGTTCTACCACCTTCTGCCGGAGCTGACGGTTCTGGAGAACACGGTCTTGCCCGGGCTCGTCGGCCTGCATCGCTGGCGGTACTACGGGCAGATCGGACAACTTCGAGCGCGGGCCCGCCGTATGCTGGAATCCTTCGGCCTTGGACCGCGGCTCAAGCATCGGCCGCGCGAACTCTCAGGCGGCGAGCGCCAGCGCGTCGCCATCGCTCGGGCGCTGATGAATCAACCCAAAGTGCTGCTCGCGGACGAGCCGACCGGAAACCTCGACGAAACGACGGGCGAGGAGATTCTCGACCTCATCACCGAACAGCATCGTGAGGGCTTGACCATCGTGATGGTCACGCACGATCCAGCGATCGCCCGCCGCGCTGATCGATTGGTGCAGCTACACGATGGCCGAATTCAAGACGTACCAGACACTCACGGATAGCAATCCGTGAGTTACGAACCACTCACTCAATCATTCACCAGGTAATACTGCACGAAGGCGCCGACCAGCCGGCGGCGGGATACGCCGTAACGGGCGCGCAGGGCTTCCGGCCAATCGTCGCCCCGCTTCACCGCCCTCACCCACGCGCCGAACCCGGCTGGGTTCTCGCGGATCATAAGTTCGATCAACAAGAACCCGACGGCCCGGCCGATCTCGTTCGGGCCCGGCCAGGTGTCGTCCGCATACTCCAGATCGAGCACCGCTTGCACGTTGCCGCCGCCGCGAATGAATTGAAGTGCGGCGCGGCGAAGCGCATTGCCGGCTGAATCAGCCTTGACCGACGCGGCGACAACGTACTCGGCAAACCCCTCATTGGCCCAGGCGGGCAGGCGCTTGGGCGTACCGAAGCGGTGCAGGTAGCCGTGCACCATTTCACGCACCAGCGTCGCCGCCAGCTCGTCGTCGTCCGCGGTCGCATAGCAACTGATGAACACCTTCGGCCCAACGGGATGACACATGCCCGTCACCTTTAGCGGCACAAGCTGGCCGAACGTTTCGGCCTCGACGAGCCGAAAACGATCCTGATCCTTGAAGACGAGCACGGCTGCCTTTCCCCAGAAAATGTTTCGGCCGTCGCGGAGCCCGACGAGCTTCGATATCTCGTCGTACGTCCGATCAAGCATCCGCGCCAACTTGGCGGCCTGGAGCCGGGGCATATCCGAATAGAACAGAACGTAATCAGTTTCGATGGGTGCGATGGGCAACGTCGCCTGACGAGCGATCTGTTGGGCCTCGTTCTTCATCACCAACAGCGCCTGTTGCTGTTCGTCTGCCGTCAATGCCGGCCACGGGTCCGCGGGCCAGGGACCGGCCTCGGGTGAGCGGGTGTTGAGGCGCTCGGCTTCGATGGCCCGCTGAAGCTCCGCGCGCTGCCGGCGGGCTTCCTCTGCGACAAGACGCGCCGCATCGACCCGGTCGGCGACGGTCCGATCCAGGCGCAGGGCCTGTGTGAAAGCCTTCTCGGCCCGGGGCTCACCATCGTCCATCAGCAGCAGCACGCCGCCGAGGTCAACCCACTGCCCGGCATCCTGATCGTCCATCACCCGGCGGTACAGTCTCCAGACGTCGTTGGCGATCAGATCGACCCATTCTCGACGACCGAACGAACCGTCGAAGCCCTCGGCATCCCAGGCCGTCATCATCCCGGCGACCTGAACGCCGTCCGCGAGCTTGAACCGCACTTGAAGCGGCTCTGGAAGGGGTCCGGGAAGTGGCCCCAGACCGGCCAACCCCATCAACCCCGTCATTACCGCCAAAATGGCACCTTGCCTTCGCTGCATGGTGGAATCGGCATGGGTATCGGGCGTTGAACAGGCTCCGCGGTCCTGAAAATATGATCCATTGCCGTCGGGTCGCCGAATAGAATGGTACCGGGGTTGTTCCATCTCTGGGTGGGATCGGTCTTGGCGTACAAGGCCGACTGCGAACCCCGATCGTGGCAACTGCCCGTCCCGGCGAGCTGGGCCGGTGATTCGGAGTTGAATGATGTTCGAACGCCTGACCGATCGAGCCCGGAAAGTGATGGCCCTGGCCAACCAGGAAGCCCAGCGCTTCAATCATGAATACATCGGGACCGAGCACATTCTGCTCGGGCTGGTGAAGGAAGGATCCGGGGTCGGCGCTAATGTGCTGAAGAATCTGGATATCGATCTGCGCAAGGTGCGCCTGGAGGTCGAGAAGCTCGTCAAGTCCGGCCCGGACATGGTGACGATGGGCAAGCTGCCCCAGACGCCCCGGGCCAAGAAGGTCATTGAGTACGCGATCGAAGAAGCGCGAAACCTCAACCACAACTATGTCGGAACGGAGCACTTGCTGCTGGGCCTGTTGCGCGAGCACGAGGGTGTGGCGGCGCAGGTGCTGATGAATCTCGGGCTGAAGCTCGAGGACGTGCGCGAGGAAGTGCTCAACCTCCTCGGGGCGGGTGTGGAAACCGACGAAGGGGCGGACTCATTGGAGCCGGCTGGCGGCGGTGAGCCGGGCGGTTCACCTCGCCGCAGCAAGAGCAAGACCCCCGCCCTTGACAGCTTCGGCCGCGACCTCACCGAACTGGCCCGCAGCGGCGAGCTCGACCCC
>JADFGE010000279.1 GCA_022567855.1 Planctomycetota bacterium
CGGCCTTTCCACACCCTCGGCCGCGTGTAATGCGGACAATCCAGCAGGCGTTGCCCGGCTGGGCCTTGCGGTGCGAAGGAGTCCTGGGCGGCGGACTGTTCATGCCCCAGCACCCCCTTTAGAAGCCGAACCACGGCGTCGGTGAGCACCATGGCGGGTAGCTCGCCGCCGGAGAGAACGTAGTCGCCCACGCTCAGTTCAAGCGGGTCCAATTCATCGATGACCCGTTCGTCGATGCCCTCGTAGTGGCCGGCAATGAGCAGGAGTCGCGGCCTAGCGGCGAGTTGCTCGACCGTCTGTTGTCGAAGTATCTCTCCTTGTGGGGAGAGGACGATTCGCTGCGCGGGTGTCGAGTCCATTGCTTCGACGGCGATGACCGCGTCGTACAGCGGTTGGCACATCATGACCATCCCGGGTCCGCCGCCGAACGGTCGATCATCGACCTTGTCGTGTTTGTTGTCGGCCCAATCGCGGATGTTGTGTACGAAGTAGCTGGCGAAACCTCCTTCTCGCGCTCGGCCGAGGATGCTCGCGGAAAGCACCGGCTCGAACATTTCGGGAAACAATGTGAGGATGTCGATGCGCATCGCAGAAGCTGTCAGCAATCAGCCGTCAGCGATCAGCTTGATGCGGCCTGGAGCTTCTTGCCCGGCTTCGGATCGCAGCCGACGCGCTTGAGGAGGGTGGCCACGGTTCGGCTCGGCTGCGCGCCGACGCTGAGCCAGTAGTCCACGCGGTCGATCTTGACCGAAAGTTGGCGGTCATCCGGGGCGATGGGGTCGTACCAGCCGAGCTGTTCGATGACGCGGCCATCGCGCGGGGAGCGTCTATCCATCGCGTTGATTCGATAAAACGGACGATGGCGCCGGCCCATCCGTTTGAGGCGCAAAACGACCATGTGTGGAACTCCTTCGTGAAGCGCCGGCCTCGTCGCAGCCGGTCCCACTTGAGGGGCCAGACGGCGGCGACGCGAGGGGGGAGACCGGCCCGTATGCCGGTTCCGTGCCGCGCCGCTTCAGCCGGCGGATACGAACGGGCAAGCATAGCAGCTTGTCCGGTCAGATCAATTCGCCGGTGCTTCTTGGAGCATTCGCTCGAACGCGGCGGGATCGAGGATGTCGTTGAGATGGACGCCCCAACGGACGTAAGACATGTCGGGATTCCCAAAGGGTGATCCGGCAAGATCGACCAAGGCCTCGGCGCCACTCCACGCTGCACCGAACAAGAGCCCGCCCACGGGGCTCATGAAGAATACGGCCATGAAAACCAGCATTCCGAAGATCATCGCTTGGGGACGGTTGAAAAGTTCAGCAGCCTTGCGCGAGAAGCCGGCAAGGATATGTGAGCCATCCAGCGGCGGAATGGGCAGAAGATTCAGCGGCGCGAGAATCATGTTCAACCCGACGCCGTAGAAAAGAAACACCGCAACGTTGCGATACAGCTCAGTCTCTTGCGGTGCGAGCCAAAGCCAGAGCGTCAATATGATCGTGCACGCAGCGCCGATCAAGAGATTCATCGCTGGTCCCGCGGCGGAGACATAGATATCGCCTCGACGCCCATCGCGGAATCGATTTGGATTGACGGGCATGGCGCCCCAGGCGATTCCACATAGTGCGAATATCACCAGTGAGTGACCGCCCATATGAACGAGCGGGTTGGAGGACATGTGGCCGGTGTGTATGGGCGTATCGTCGCCCTGCCAGATCGCCGCCCAACCGTGGGCGAGTTCGTGCAGGGTGATGGAGAGGATCACCCAGAAGATCCAACTGATCAACTCGATGTACAGGCCTGCCTGGACGTAATCGTGTACCCACCAAGTCATGGCGTGTGGATTCTAGTCTGAAGAGACGACTTGTGTTCTCCCATCTCGGTAGACGCGAACACGAGTCCCCGGCTCGTAGTTCCGGAGCGCTTCGGTCAAGTCATCCAAGTTGTCGATGCGGGCGCCGCCGAACTCCAGGATGACATCGCCATCACGGAGGCCGATGACTGCGACCGGACTGCTAGGGTTGATGAATGCGACGAATGGTCCGGACTCCTGAGGGAGTTGCAGCGCTTCCGCAAGATCGGGGGTAATTTCCTCAGCAAGGAGGTGTGGTATAAATCGCGAACTAACGGGGCGGAAGCCTCGATATCGTTGTGAGACAGGCCCCGCAAATCGTGGGCCGGTGATTTCCTCCGCAGGGGGCCGCTCGCCGAGTGTCAACGCGACGCGGCGATGTTTGCCGAGACGAAAGACGCTCAGATCGACCGTCGTACCAGGCACCGAGCGTGCGACGAGATTTCGGAATTGATCGGAGTTGCCGACGGCCTTGCCATTGAGGGTGGAGACGATATCGCCGCGATGCAGGCCGGCCGCTTCGGCGGGTCCGTCTACGACGACGCTGCTGACCAACATTCCGCTCTCGCCGCCGTATCGAAACGACTTGGCGAGGTCGGCGGTCAGGGGGTGAAACGTCACGCCGAGCCAGCCGCGCACGACGTGGCCGGTTTTGAGAATGCTTTGCACGACACTGTTGGCCATGTTGCTGGGGATGGCGAAACCGATCCCCAGGTTGCCGCCGCCTCGGGTGCTGATGGCGTTATTGATGCCGATGATCTCACCGCGAAGATTGACCAGCGGCCCGCCGCTATTGCCGGGGTTGATCGCGGCATCCGTCTGGATGAAGTTGCCGAAGTCCGCCAGGCCCATGCTCGGCCGACCTTTGGCGCTCACGATCCCGGCGGTAACGGTGTGATCGAGTCCGAACGGATTGCCGACCGCCAGCACCCATTGACCGACTTCAATGGCATCTGAATCGGCAAAGCGAGCTGCGGTCAATCCACGTTCGTCGATCTTGATGACGGCGAGGTCGGTCTCAGCGTCGGCGTCGATGATCTCGGCCTCATATTGCCGCCCGTTGTCCAGTGTGACGCGGATCTGGTAGGCATCCGCGACCACGTGGCTGTTGGTCACGATGTAGCCGTCTTCGCGCACGATCACGCCGCTGCCTTGATTGACTTGATCCGGGAAAGAGCGATCGTCAGAAGATTCGTCGGACCCGTCAGGATCATCAGACCCTGCGTCGTTATCGCGCTCCATAGCTGTAATGTTCACGACCGACGGCGCGATGATCTTTGTGGCCCGCTGAAAGGCCAGAGAGAGGTCGTCGGCCCGATTGATCGCGGCTTCCTCTTGCGGCGTGGCCGGCGGAACTTGGGCGCTGGCCCCGGGCGGCGAGATACGAGCCGAACCGATCCACGCGCCGACCAGAAGCGTCAAGACGGCGGTGATCAATACGATGCTTGCGGAGCGTGAAATCGTGTGGCTGCTCATGGCTTGGTTTCCTTAGAGACCGGTCTCGGGCCCGGCCATTCCATCGGACATAATCGTAGCCGGGGCCCATCTATTCGCGCGCAGTTAAGTTCGGCCCGCAACGATCATAGGTTTGGATTCTCCGACCCGCGGATATGCATCCGCGGCTATAAAAAACGCAACGTCTCTCCGCTGATAGCCGCGGGTGTATACCCACGGGTCTTGCGCACCGGCGGATATACATCCGCAGCTACGAGTGCTCGCGCCGGCAGAAGCCTCCGTGGTTGGGCAAGTATTCGTCCATCAAGTAGTCGAAGTGCCCACGGTCGCGAACCTGTTTGCGGCTGCTGCCGCGACTGAACCATGGCCCCTTGGAATTGATCGCCTTACTCAGTGCTGCGCCAAGGCGCCGCTTCAGCGTATTGGAGACCTGTTTCCATTCGACGAATCCGCGCCAACTGACGAGAGCGTGGAGATGAGTCGGCGTGGCGCGAACTTGGTGAAGACGCCAGTGTTTTTGTTCGCAGATCTGGGAGGTCGCCTGCACCATTGTCTCCTGCATTGTTCGGTCGAACTGCACGGGCGGGTGCTTGGCGTCGCGGTCGTAATGGGCCCGCATCTTCGGATCAGGTGGAAGAATGCCGGCTCCACGCCGCACATAGCCTTGCGGGCGATCCGGGAGCCACGAGCGGTACGCGTGGAACGTGAACAAGTAGACAGCCACGCGGTCGATCATAGCCGCGGATGCATATCCGCGGGTCTCGCGCACCTGCGGATATTCATCCGCAGCTATTATGAAGATGTGAGTGCAAAGTCCCCCTGCTCCCCCTACGCGGCCCCGGCTTTGTCTTTGAGGTCCTCGGCGAAACCGAGCTCGACCAATCGGGCCAGCGGATCGTGCGGCTTTTTGGCTTCCTCTTCGAGACCAACCTGCGCGGCCGGGCTTGCGTAGCGGTTGAACATCAGCGCTTTGACCGTCCCCCACAAACCGCCCAACGTCGAGAACGTGTGATGCACCGCCGTGGGCTCGTGCCCGCAATGCACCATGCACTGCTGACACTTCGGATTGCCCGAAGCCCGCCCGTAGTTCTCCCAATCGGTGTCGTTGAGCAATTCCTCGAACGTGTCGTAGTACCCCTCCTGCAAGAGATAACACGGCTTCTGCCAGCCGAAGAGGTTGTACGTCGGGTTGCCCCACGGCG
>JADFGE010000280.1 GCA_022567855.1 Planctomycetota bacterium
GCCCCCTCACGCCCGGACCGCTCGAAACGTGTTTCCGATCGCCTCACGGGGCGGCCACCACCAGCTACGACACAGACTACACGGGACGATACTTCAATCGCCCCGCAACCCCCGGCCATGACTTTCACTACCTGATGAACAATTGGATCACCATCACGCCTCTTTTGATCGACCCGACTGACCACGCCGCCCTATGACTCGATCTTATCATCATCATCTTCCTTCTTCGGCTTGAGCGAATCGAGATCGAGCTTATAAGGAGGCGGCTCGCCGCCCGGCGCTTTCAAGTAGTGTTCCATCCAGCGCATCATGCGCATGTTATAGTCCATGCGCGAGGCGGCTTTACGGTTGCCGTGACCTTCGCCGGGATAGAGCACCAGCCGCACCGGCACTTCGCCCAACGTCTTCAAGTAGCGATAGAGTTCCATCGACTGCGACGTATGGACGCGCGTGTCATCCTCGCCGTGCATGATCAGAATCGGTGTGCGGCATTTCTGGAAGTGATACACGGGGCTGCGCTCGCGGAAGTAGTCCCAATCCTCCCAGGGCCAGCGAAGACTGTGAACCAGGAACATTTCGTTGGGAATGTCCGTCGTGCCGAACTTGGCGACTTGGTCGCTGATCCCCACGAACATGACGCTGGCGGCGAAGCGCTCGCTGTAATACGTGGCGCACCACGCCGACGCAAACCCGCCGTACGATCCGCCGGTCACGCCGACGCGATCCTTATCGACCAGACCCATCTCGATCAAGTGATCGACGCCGTCGATCAAGTCGTCAAACTCCTTGCCGGCGTAATCGTTCTGACCGCTCTTGGAGAACGCGACGCCCCGACCCGTGCTGCCGCGATAGTTGGGGTAGAACACGGCAAAGCCCCGGGCTGCACCGAGTTGACCCGGCGCGGAATACCGCGTCAGCCAGCCGTTGCTGTAATGGCTCTCCGGGCCGCCGTGAACCGTCAGGATCAGCGGGTAGCGCCGGCCCTTCTCTTCATCCAATGGACGAATCAGCAATCCCTCGACTTCCACCCCGTCGCGGGCGGTGTAATGCACCACTTCCTGTGGAGCGAGGCGAACGTCGTCGAGCCAGCGGTTGCTGTTCGTCAGCCGGCGCGGTTGCTTCTCGCCGTGCTTCATGTAGAACACTTCGCCCGGATGAGTCGGGCTGTCACCGATAAACGCAGCGGACAACCCGTCGCCCGAGAGTGTCAGGTGTCCGAACGACATCTTGCCTGCGGGAACAATCGTATTTTGGCGGCTCCCATCTGCGTTGACCGATCCGAACGTACTCCACACGCCCTCATCGCCGATGTACATCACCTTATCGCTACCCTGCCATGCAATGGAGGTGGCATCACCCAGATAACCGGGCAGCAAGTCACGTAAGTTGCCTCCCTCAGCAGGACCGACCATAAGACGCCCCGCGTTGGGATCATGGATGTCGGCCGCCGCAGTGACGGCAATCTGCCGGCTGTCCGGGCTCCACAGCACGTGCCCGAGCTTGCCGGGATTGTCCAACTGCCCGACCGATCGGCCTGTCTCGACATCGACGATGTTGACTTGCCGCCGCATGTAGTGATCGTCGATGAGCGGCGTCGGCGCGAGCGCCACCGCCAGACGATCGCCGCTGGGGCTCCAGTGCAGTTCGGAAGCAGAGCCCGCCAGATCGAGCTTGCGCGGCTTGGTGGCGTCGTCTTCATCCGCGACCACCACGCCGGCCGGCGCCACCGGCGAGATCCACGTTGCGACCGGATGCAGATCCTCCTCGTAGACGCGCGCTTTGAAGCCCTTCTCTGCCAGCTCCTTCTTTTCTTTCTCCGGCTTCTCGGTGGCCAGGAATGCCACTTCGGACCCGTCCGGGTTCCATGAATAAGACTTGATGTCGGTCTCGTGCTCCAACACTTTGCGGGCCTCACCGCCGCCGAGCGGGATCACGTACAGCGACCGATGTTCGTCATCGCCGCGCTTGGCCAGGAACGAGATGCCGCGACCGTCCGGCGTCCACGCGACTGAGCCAACGCTCACCTCGCCGGTCACAAATGGGCGGCTGTTGCCGCGCGTATCGACGACGTGCAACTCGGCCCACGCCGGGCCGTCATCGTCTTTGAACGGCCGGCGCGGTACGCTGAGCACATAGACGACGTGGTTGCCATCCGGCGATATCTCCGCCGCCGTCACGCTACGGGTCTTGGCAACGTGTTCAAACGTGAAGACGTCATCGGACCACGCCGATCCGGCCATGCACAAGACAAGAAGCAGCACGCCCATACCGATACGGGTGCAACGATTACCGCGCGATTGCCATCGAAGATTCATAGGTGAATCCAACTCCTTCCGGGCACAATGCCAAATGTGTAACGATGATGGGATCACCCGCCGGCGAAGCCGGTTCAATCCGCTACGCGGACGCCCGTGTCGGCAATGCCGGCGGCAATGCCGACAGCCCATGCCGGTCTCGATACAGCCGAGTTCGTACGAGCGGTTCGAACCGCACAATAGACGCCTCGCACCACAGTGTCAAACGACGCAGGCTCACGCCGCATATCGCCGTACTGGCGCACTTCACTCTGTCCCAACATGCTCTTGTGCGGCCCCGTCCGACTGGACTTCGGAGAATCGCGGTGTTACATTCCAGCCGCCGGATGACAACGACCTTGAGATTCCAAAGGAGTCGCCCATGACCGCGCACAGGATTGGCATGATACTCGCTGGAGCGCTCGTTACGCTCGCCGGCGGGTGCGCGACCGTCAAGGTGAACATGTACGACGCCGACGAGATCGAAGCCATCCAGGCATGGCACATCGACTTTTCCTTCGAACCGGGAGAGTATCAACAGGCCATCGGCACCCGCCGCGGGGTTGCTACGACGATCATCAAGGAGGGTTATCCACCCGTCGACTTGCAGCTTCGAGACGACTTGTTCTTCGCTCTGCGGGACAGCTACACAACAACCCTGGTTCGAAATGCGGAAGATGCCGAGGGCTTCATTCGCCTCCTTCCGCAGCATTTCACAAGCGGCGGATACAAGTCGCTGCAATTGCTGCTCACGGACAGTGATCGCGAGGTCCTCGCCCGCATCCGCGTCAACAACGGCAACACCAGCCCCATCATCAAAGACAACGACAAGTTCGCCGAGTTCTGCAGCGACGCGCTGGTCAAGGTATTGAGAAGCCCGTACTTGCAATAGCGCTTGATCCGCCTGCCGTGTCGTCATATGCTCCCGGCGATCGTACGGATACGCACTCCTCCTCCAAGGTGATACAAGCGCATGGATTCGCTCGCCGCTAAGTTCATTGTCTTTGACGGACCCGATGGCTGCGGCAAGACCACGCAGCGCGATTTGCTCGCCCAGCACCTCCGCGAGCAAGGCCTCGACGTCGTCACTTGCAAGGATCCCGGCGGGACTGAGGTCGGCGACCGCATCCGCCACATCCTGCTCGACTTCGACTTGTCGGAGATGGACGTGCGCTGCGAAGCCCTGCTCTTCATGGCCAGCCGAGCCCAACTCGTCGGCCGGGTCATCCAGCCGGCCATCGAACAGCGCAAAGTGGTCCTGTGCGATCGCTTCGTCAGCGCCACCTGCGCTTACCAAGGCGCCGCCGGCCACGACATGCAGAACATCATCGACTTGGCCCCATACGCCATCGGCGACACTTGGCCTGACTTGACGATCGTGCTCGATGTCGAAGTCAAGACCGGCTTCGAGCGCATCGGCAGAAAGCCGCACCACACGGGTCCCACCCGCCGGCGGGCCGGCAAGAACCGCAAGCGAAACGCAGGCCAGCACGGCATGTTCGACGACGCCCTGACCGACGCCATGGAAGCCCGCCCGATCGAATTTCACCGCAAGGTCCGCCAGAACTTCATCAGCCTCCAGAACACCCCCACACGCACCGGCGCTGGCGCCGGCGGCTGCGAGTACCCGGCCCCGGTCGCGCTGATCGACACCACGAACTCCCCCGGCCCGGAAGCAGTCCACCAGGAAGTGCTCCGAGTAATCGAGCAGCAGTTCGCAACCTGACCCGCCGCGGAGGGCACTGGCGCCAGTCGCTCCTGGGAGCGGAACACTCATTCCTCGGAGCCGATGGCTCCTTCCTTGGCGTGGATGGCTCACTCCAAGGAGCGGAAGATCCATCCCTTGGAGCGGATGGCTCATTCCTAGGAGCGGATGGTTCATTCCTTGGAGTGGATGACTCATTCCAAGGAGCGGATGGTCCATTCCTTGGAGCGGATGACTCATTCCAAGGAGCGGTTGATCCACTCCTCGGAGCGGACGCCTCATTCCTTGGAGCCAATGGCTCATTCCTTAGAATGAGCACTCATTCCCCCCCAAAGCCGTTTTCTGGGCCTTGGGAGCGGGCAGGCAGGCTGATCCACGGCGCGCAGAGATCGCTATCGCTTGAATCGAGTGGGTCATCTGGGGTATGATGGGCTGTCGAGCTTCGACAGCATCTTGAGGTGGTCAGATCTCGGGTCCATCGTGATTTCCC
>JADFGE010000017.1 GCA_022567855.1 Planctomycetota bacterium
AGCGGGGCAAGAAGAAGGGAACAGGCCGACTCATCATCGACTTCTATGGCCTCGACCAATTCGACGGCTTGATGCAACGACTCGGGTTCGTCAGCGAATAGCATCGCCGATCATCTCGCAGCGCTGGGTCCACAGCGCGTGAGCGCGCGCATCACACATCAGGTTCTTCGGTTCTCGCGTTGGTTTTGCGCGTTGTCGCGCAAGTTCGACCAAGTCCAAAAGTCAACGGTTCGATAAGCCGACGAGAGTACGGCCTGTACAGAGCGATCGATGCGCAATGCCGGGGATCGCGTCGTGTTTGGAGCGACGTTTGCAGCACAATGCGAGCAGTAGCAAGAAATGGATGAGACCGGCCCCAACCTGCCGATGAAGGGGACGCCGTCGCCGGCCGAGGCGCAGCGCGTGGTCGAGGCGTCGCAGCAATTGTTCGGCCGAACGTTGGCCGGCTGGGCGTGTGACGTCTTGGCGCTTCGTCGGGCGGGACTCGATCGGCCGGGCTGGCACGACGGCGAGCCGCCGAACCAGTGGACCAAGGCGGCCTAGCGCGGAGCGTCCCGAATCGATGGGCACAATCACCACCGGCATCGGCCTGATCAGCGGCATCGACACCGCATCGCTGATCAGTCAGCTCATCGCGCTTGAAGCCCGCGGCAAGATCCCCCTGCAAACCAAGATCGCGTTTCTCAAGGCGAAGCAGTTCGCGCTGATGGATATCAACACCCGGCTGTTGAGTCTAAAGACCGCGTCGAAGTCATTTCGGGCCGACTCGATCTTCAAAGCGGCCTTGGCGTCCAGCAGCAATGACGACATACTCACCGCTTCCGCCGGGAAGCTCGCTCAGCCGGGGACGTTCACCTTCATCGTCAAGCAACTGGTGACGGCGAGCCAGAAGCTCTCCCAGGGGTACGCCGACCGCAACACCACGCCGTTGAGCTTGACGTCCCTGAGCTTCGAGTTCGGAAAGGGAGTGGTTGGGCCGGACACGGAGTTGGCTGATCTGAACGGCGGCGCCGGCATCGACCGCGGCAAGATCAAGATCACTGACGGGTCAACGACCACAACGGTGGACCTCACAGCGGTAACGACGATGAACGAAGTGCTCGATGCCATCAACGAGTCGGGCGCGAATGTCACCGCAACCGTGTCGGGCGATCACATTGTGGTCACCGAAAATGATGATGCTGCGCTCACGATCGCAAGTGAAACCGGCGACACAACAGCGGAAGACCTTGGCATCGACGGAACCGCGGGCGGCGGCACGATCACGGGCGACGACATCAGAACGCTCGGTGAGTCGACGCAGCTGAGGTCCCTCAATGACGGCAACGGGGTGATCGTCCGTAATAACGTGGCGGATCTTGTAATAATAGCCCGCGACGGTACGCGGTTCGATATCGACCTCGGACGGATCGACAAACCAATCGACGACGAGACGGAGCTGTCGGATCTGAACAACGGCGACGGCATCACGATCGTCAACGGCGAGCCTGATTTCCAGATCATCACGACCGAAAATGACATCGTTGACATTGATCTGGGGCAACTGCTCGATGAGAACGATGATGTCACGGACGAAGCGGTGACGACCGTGTTGGAGCTGATCAACCGGGTCAACTCACAGCTTAACGCTGAGGTGGCAACCGATCAGGTCGTGCTGTCGATCAACGCAGACGGCACCGGTTTCAATCTGACCGACACCCTCGGCGGCAGCGGGACATTGCGGGTCATCGGGGCGGGACCCAAAGGCGACGACACGGCACAGGACCTCGGCATCCTGGCCACGGACGGCGGTGAAGGCGACGTTGACGAAGTAGAGGACGGAATCATCACCGGCGCCATTATCCCCAACACCGTTCAGGACCCGGCGGTGGTGACGATTCAGGATGTCATCGACCGCATCGCCAACGCCACGGAGGCCGACGGCACACCCAATGACGGACACATCGAAGCGACACTTGCGGCTGACGGAGTAAGTCTACAGATTGATGACACTGTAGGTGGTGGCACTAACCTCATCATTACTGGCGGGCCCGGAGGAGGCCCCAGTGCCGCAGCCGACCTCGGTATCGAAGCCGACGTAGCATCCAATACAGTTGATGGCATCCGCCTCATCGCCGGGCTGAACTCCGTCCTTGTGCGCAATCTCAACGGCGGGGCTGGGCTCAGCGGCAACACCTCGCTGACGATCCAAGATGGCAGCGGCATCTCCGATACGTTCACATTGGACGAGACCGGTTCGCTCAGTGACATCATCGATCAAATCAACGCGGGCGCGGCGGACGTCACTGCAAGCCTCAACGCCAAGGGCACGGGGTTGGTGGTTACGAATAACACTTCCTCCGGAATGGACGACTTCATTATCTCCGGCGTTGCGGCGGCTGAACTGAATATCACTGGGACTGTGACGGATGCGCTAGTGGGCGATCAGATCGTCGGCGACAACCTCCAAGTGCGCTATGTCTCTGAGGCGGTGTTGCTGCGCGATATGAACTACGGCCGAGGCGTGGGCTTGGGTTCGTTCCGCATCACCGATGGATACGGCAACGCTGAGGACGTCAGCGTCGGCTCCGATGCGATCACGCTGTTCGACGTGATCGCGGAGATCAACTCGCGCGGCATTGCGGTCACCGCGAGAATCAATGACAACGGCGACGGATTGCTCATCGAGCATGACCCCGCGAACGCCTCGCCGCCGCCGGAAGGCGAGCCGTTCGTCGCGATCAAGGTCGAATCGCTCGGTGGTTCAGCCGCGACTGATCTGAATATCCTCGGCGAAGCGGACAGCGTGGGGGATGACATGCTGATCGACGGGAGCTATGAGCGGGTCGTGACGTTGGAGACGGGCGACACGCTTGATGAGATCGTGACCAAGATCAACGCGGCGAACATCCCCGTCACGGCGTCGGTCATCAACACCGGCTCGGGTGCGACGCCGTTTCATCTCACCCTTACGTCCACGATCAACGGGCGTGGCGGCGAGTTGATCATCGATAACGCTCCTCTTACCGAAGACCTGGGATTCACCACGCTCACCCAAGGGCAGGACGCCAAGGTGTTCTTCGGCTCGACCGATCCGGCGGACGGGTTCCTCATCACCAACGATTCGAACACGATCGATGACCTGTTGCAAGGGGTGACCATCAATCTCGTCAAGGCGAGCGACGAGGCGGTCACGGTGACCGTGAAGCGCGATATCGAAACGATCGCCGATGCGGTGCTCAACTTTGCCACGACGTTCAACGACGCGATCGGGCGAATGAACGATCACGATTTCTTCAACGTGGATACGGAAGAGCGGGGCGTGCTGCTGGGCGATAACACCGTGTCACAGGTGCGTGATGGGCTGCACCGGCTCGCGCTGGGCAAGCCCAAGGGCGTCGAGACGCAGTATCAGTTCCTTAGCCAGGTGGGCCTCACGCTCGGCAAGAACGGAGTCCTGGATTTCGATCGCACGAAGTTCCTCGAGGCCTACGAGACCGATCCGAACGCAGTCGAGAACCTCTTCGCTGCATTCGAAGCGACGACGGTGACCGAGGAGACGATCGGCGAAGGCGTCACCATCAACCCCAACAAGCAGGTCTACACGAAGCTGGGCTTCGGCGAGCTGTTCGACCAGTTGCTGGAACGGCTGACGAACTCCATTGACGGCACCGTCACGTTGGCCGACAAGGTCTTCGAAGACCAGATCGAGCTGACGGAGAAGCGGATCGAGCGGTTTGACGAGCGGCTGGACGCCAAGCGCCTGCGTTTGGAGCGCCAGTTCATGGCCATGGAGAGGGCGTTGGCGCTACTTCAGGGGCAAAGTAATGCGCTGCTGTCGCTGAACGGGAACCTCATTCTGGCCCAGAGTTTTGGCACTTAGAAAAGCTTGCGAAAATCAGCGGGCCCACACCACTCGCTACGTAGTTGTGCCGATAAGGCGTGCACGATGACCGCCACCCAACCCCACGCCTATTTGCGAACGAAGGTGATGACGGCGAGCCCGGCCGGGCTTCGGCTGATGTTGCTCGACGGGGCCCTGAAGTTCGCCGAGCAGGGCAAGGTTGGACTGGAGAACGACGACTACGAGGCTGCATACGACGGCATCAGCCGATGTCAGGCGATCCTGATGGAGCTGATCAACGCCCTGCAACCCGAGATCGAGCCGGAGCTGTGCGAGCGGCTGTCGTCGCTGTACACGTTCCTCTACACGCGGCTGGTGACCGCTGGCCGTGATCAGGATTCGGCGGTGGTGGAGGAGGTTCTGGGGCTACTTCGGTATGAGCATCAAACCTGGTCGATGCTCCTGAAGAAGCTCGCCGACGAAAACGCCGAGGCCAGCCGCCTTCAGGCCACACCACACGCCCAGCCCACGCAGCCGGGCGCCTCACCCCCGAACGGCTCACTCATCGGCGGCACGGTCAGCCTGGAAGGCTAGAGCAGTTTCAATGAACACGTAGCGGTTCCGTGCCTTGGCCGGCGAACGCCGCGATAGATTCGCCGGTCTCGACGGCTGATCGACGCGAGCTGATCTTCCATAACGAGTCGTGACCTATAGAATAATGGGACTTATCCCCATTTAATGGGACTTAGTCCCATTTATGCCACGCGGTGACGCTACACGATCATTGAAACCGCTCTAAGCGCCTCCCTTTGTTCACAACAGGTACCGGACGCGGGCTGATCGGCAAGGTCCGCCCATTGTCGCCGATCCGCGCAACACCCTCACCGCTGGTTGCTGATTGCCGGATCGCGTTGGAAAGCGAACCGAACAGGGGTATTGTTACGTAAGGAGTTCATCGCCACGTAGGAGGAGCCGGGGCACCCATGCTGGGTTGAGGAGGGGTCGGCGAGCGTCCGATAACGCAGGCCGCAGTCACCACTGGCCGACCGCGCCCGCCCGCCACGAGCCAGCGAACCGGACCGGAAGGATCACCACTATGAGCAATGACCAACACGTCGTGATCGGAGGCGGCGGAGGGTTCATCGGCGGGCATTTAGCAGCCGACCTGCTTCGCCAAGGCTACACCAACGTCCGCTGCATCGACATCAAGCCCTTGGACGAGTGGCATCAAGTCCACGACGGCGTCGAGAACCTCCAGCTTGATCTGTCTGAAAAGGGTAACTGCCAGGAGGCGTGTGAAGGCGCGGACGAGATATATCAGCTTGCCGCGGACATGGGCGGCATGGGCTTCATCGAGCTCAACAAGGCCAAGTGCATGCTCTCGGTGCTCATCACCACGCACATGCTGATGGCCGCACGCGACCGCGGCGTGAAACGGTTCTTCTATTCCTCATCCGCCTGTGTGTACGCTCAGGACAAGCAGACCAGCGAAGACATCGTGGCGCTGAAAGAGGCGGATGCTTACCCGGGCGATGCCGAAGACGGCTACGGGTGGGAAAAGCTGTTCACGGAGCGGATGTGCCGGCACTTCCGCGAGGACTTCGGGCTCGAGACGCGCGTGGCCCGGTACCACAATGTGTACGGCCCGGACGGGTCGTGGGAAGGCGGCCGCGAGAAGGCCCCCGCCGCGCTCTGCCGCAAGATTATTCATGCCAAGGCGACCGGCGATCACGATATGGAGATTTGGGGTGACGGCAAGCAAACCCGTAGCTTCATGTATATCGACGATTGCCTCAAAGGCACGCAGATGCTGCTGCACGGCGACGTGCTCGAACCGCTGAATGTCGGCTCAAATGAACTGGTGACGATCAATCAGCTTGTCGATATTGTTCAAGAGATCGCCGGGATCAAGCTCAACCGTCATTACAACCTGGACGCGCCGAAGGGTGTCAACGGGCGCAATTCCGACAACACGAAGATCAAAGCGTACTTTGATTGGGAGCCGAGTATTCGACTCCGTGACGGGATGGCCAAGACGTACGCCTGGATTCATGACCAGTACATGGCGAAGTACGGCGCGACGGCGAGCAGCGCGTAACCGGCGTGCGGAGCTGCCCTGGCCGGCGCGCGGCGGCTGAGGATCACCCGACCGTGCCGAAGCACACGCCCATCAAGACGCTGTTGATACTCAGCCAGGTCTATCCGCCTGATCCGGCCAGCGTGGGGCAACACATCGCCGACGTGGCCGTCGCGATGGTGAAGCGCGGCTACCGCGTCGTCGTGCTGACCGCCAACCGCGGCTACAACGATCCGTCGGTGAAGTATGAATCCAAGGAACTCCGCGACGGCGTGAATGTTCGCCGCTTGCGGCTGTCATCGTTCGGCAAACGGTCGATCGTGCTTCGATTGCTCGGCCAAGGGTCGTTCCTGATCCAGTGCATTGTGCGCGGACTGTTCGTCGGTCGGCTGTCGTGTCTGTTGGTGAGCACTTCCCCGCCGATGTGTTCCGTCGCGGCGCTCTTGATTAGCATTGTTCGGCGCCGGCCCATCACCTATTGGCTGATGGATCTCAACCCCGATCAAATGATCGAGATGGGATGGATCAAACCGTCATCGCCGATCGTGAAGATCTTCGATTGGTTCAACCGCAGGATTCTTCGACGATCAACTGGGATCGTCGTATTGGACAGGTTCATGGCCGAGCGCGTGTTGCGCAAGGCGGATGTGAAAGACAAGCTCACGGTCATGCCGCCCTGGCCGCATGAAGGACATCTTGAGGTGGTCGCCCACGCCGACAATCCCTTCCGCAAAGCGCATGGTCTGGATGGCAAGTTCGTGATCATGTACAGCGGCAATCACAGCGTATGCACGCCCCTGCGCACCGTGCTCGATGCGGCGCTTCAGCTTCAGGATGATCCGCGGCTCGTCTTCATGTTCATCGGCGACGGCACGGGTAAAAGGGAAGTTGACGATACGATAGCCGAGCATCAGCCCACCAACATTCGCTCGCTGCCGTACCAGCCGTTGTCGCAGATCAAGTATTCGTTGTCCGCAGCGGACGTCCATCTCGTGGTCGTGGGGCCGAGCGAAGTCGGCGTGCGACATCCGTGCAAGATCTATGGGGCGATGGCGCTCGGTCGTCCGATCCTGCTTCTTGGCCCTGATCCGTGTCATGCTTCTGATCTGGTGGATGAGAATGATCTGGGCTGGCACATTCAACACGGCGACGTCGATGCGGCGATCAGCACGATCAAACACATGGTCGATCAAGACGTTGGTGTCCTGGCCGAGATGGGTCAGCGCGGCAAAACGATCGTCAACGAAAAGCTCAGTCAGGACATACTCTGCACCAGATTTTGCGACATTATCGAGAGCGGTGTGCAATCCAATGCCGCCTCTTCCCGCATCCAAGCGCATTGACTCGCCCCCAAGCGCACCTGCGTGTTGACCGAACCGGAGTCTCGTAATGGCACAAGCGACCGTTTCCAAATTCTTCGATTCATACGCCGCTGACTTCGACGCCATCTATGGCACGAAGAACACGATGTTGAATCGACTGCTCAACCGGTACTTGCGCGCGAGCATGAGGATCAGGTTCGAGAAGGTGCTCGCGTCGTGCGATCCGATCAAAGGCAAGAGCGTGATCGACATCGGCTCGGGGCCCGGGCATTTTGCCATCAGTCTGGCCCGCAAGGGCGCTGATCACGTTCTTGGCGTTGACTTTGCCGAAGGTATGAACGAATTGGCCTCGCGTCATGCCGAGCAAGCGGGCGTGGCCGATCGTTGCCGGTTCGACTTCGGAGATTTTCTTGAGTATGAGATTCCCGAGCAGTTTGACTACGCGGTCGTCATGGGTTTCATGGACTATATCGCCGACCCGAGCACGGTCATCCGCAAGGTGCTCTTGGCCACGCGCGTCAAGGCGATGTTCAGCTTCCCCGCCGCTGGCGGATTCCTCGCTTGGCAGCGCAAGCTGCGCTACCGGAAACGATGTGAACTGTATATGTACACCGCTGCGCAACTGGAGGAACTCTTCAGCCAGGCCGGTGATTATTCGGTGCGGATCGAGCCCATCGCGCGTGATTTTTTCGTAACCGTCACAATCAACAGCTCGTCAACATAGGATTGCTCCGAACGTGCGCCCATGAACCACCCTACCAACACCATCACCAACGCGTTGTCATTTGACATCGAGGACTGGTTCCACATGGTGGGGATCGACGCCGTCGCCGATCCGGAAACTTGGCCGGACCTGCCCTCGATCGTTGTGGATCAAACCGAATGGATCGTGCAAACACTGTCGGAGGCGGACGTGAAGGCGACCTTCTTCATGCTCGGATGGGTGGCTGAGCGATATCCCCAATTGGCGAGGCTGATCGCCGATGCCGGCCATGAGCTTGGAACCCACTCCTATTGGCATCGCAAGGTTTACGAGCTGACGCCCGAGCAGTTCCATCAGGACATGAAGCGGTCGATCGACGTCATCGAATCTCAAAGCGGCCAAAAGGTCCTGGGCTTCCGCGCGCCGAGCTTTTCGATCCGCCCCGGCACGGAGTGGGCCTTTGATGTCCTGGCGGACCTCGGACTGGTGTATGACACGAGCCTGTTCCCGGCACGGCGTGGGCACGGCGGCTATCCCTGTCCACCTCAGCCGCACGTTTTTCACGATGCCCCGGGCGGTCGGCCGATTCACGAGCTGCCCATCAGCGTCATGCGCATCGGCCCGATCAAACTCCCCTTCAGCGGCGGCGGGTATGTGCGATTGCTTCCCGGGGCCGTCATTCGCCGTGGTTTTAGCCAGTTACACAAGCGAGGCTGCCCGGTCGTGATCTACCTGCATCCCCGCGACTTCTGCCCGGACTGCCCGCGGGTGCCGATGCCGTTGCACCGTCGCTTCAAGTCGTACGTCGGGCTGGGCACGACCAAACGGAAACTCGCGATGCTGCTTGGGCGCTATCGCTTCGATACGTGCTCATCGGTGTTGGGCATCACTTCGAGCCGGGCAGCGAGATAACGATGGGCAGCCTACACGCCCCGCCGCCGGTCCGCCGCAGCCCGTTCAGTCTTGGCAACAGACTGGCCAGAGCCTCGTGGGCGATCGTCTACGTGTTGCTGTTTCGCCCATCACCGCGACCGATGCATCGCTGGCGCAACTGGCTGCTGCGACTGTTCGGCGCAAAGTTGCACCGGACCGCCAGGGTCTATTCGCGGGCCCGATGTTGGGCCCCATGGAATCTCACGATGGATCAGCATGCCTGCATCGGCGACGACGTGGACATCTATTGCGCCGCGCCGATCACGATCGGCGCTTACTCGACCGTGAGCCAATACAGTTACTTGTGTGCAGCCACCCACGATTTTGAGGACGTCCACCATCCGGTCGTAGCCAAGCCCATCGTGATCGGGACCCGCTGCTGGATCGCGGCGGACGTCTTCGTCGGTCCAGGCGTGACCATCGACGACGGAACAGTGGTGGGCGCGCGGTCGGCGGTGTTCAAGGATCTGCCGGCGTGGGTCGTCGCTATCGGGACGCCCGCCAAGCCGGTTCGCAAGCGAGGCCTGCGTTCGGAGGACTTTGAGCAAACCGCGACGAAGCATGAGAGGCCGGCCGATGATTGACGCCATGATCATCACCCACAACGAGGCGCTCAACCTGCCGCATTGTCTCAAGGCGCTTACCGGCTGGACCAACAAGATCTTCGTCATCGACAGCGGTTCAACCGATGGCACGCAGGAGATCGCGCGCTCGCTGGGGGCCGAGGTCGTGCATCATGACTGGCAAGGCTACGCCCGACAGAAGAACTGGGCGTTGGACACGCTCTCATTTGAATCGCCGTGGATCCTCATCGTCGACGCTGACGAGGTGATTACCGAGAACCTCCAACGGAGATTGATCGAGATCGCGACCGGCCCCGACGACGGGGTTCCGGAAAACGGGTTTTACATCAACCGTCTGACCTACTTCCTGGGCAAGCCGATCTACCACTGCGGCTACTTCCCAAACTGGAACCTGCGGCTCTTCAAGCGGGGCGCGGGGCGGTACGAAGACCGCGAGGTGCATGAGCACATGATCATCGAGGACCCGGTCGGGTACATCAAGGAGCCGATGCTGCATGATGATCGTCGGGGTCTGGAGCATTACATAGCGAAGCACAATCGTTACTCGACGCTGGAGGCGCGTTCTCTGCTCGAAGCGATGCACGGTAGCGGGTCGGAAGATCATGGGGCCAATATCGCCGCCCAAAGCCGGCGTCGTCGTTGGCTGAAACGGTTCGTCACGCCCCACGTGCCCGCACCGGGTATGTGGCGTTTCCTGTACATGTATGTGTGGCGGCTCGGCGCGCTGGACGGGCTGGCGGGTCTGGAGTTCTGCCGATTCATCGGGATGTATGAGCGCATGGTTGCGATGAAGCTCAAAGAGTTGCGCCGCCACGCCACCCAAGCGGCGACCGCGCCGGTTCCGGCGGGCGAAGGCGGGCTGGCCCGACCCGAAGGCAGCGACCCGGTGATTCCACGACCCCTTCAACCGTCAACCGACGACGCCACGGCGCCGACCGACGTCGCAGCCACCTCGGCCCCGCCGCTGCAAATGCAGCCGGAGGCAAGTCCGTGGAGCCTGAAGGAAAAGATCGGCCGGGCGCTGTGGATGCTCATCGGCAAACCACTGTTTCGCCTGAGTTTCCACAACTGGCATCGGTTTCGCGCGGCGTTGCTTCGCCTTTTCGGGGCGAAGATCGGCAAAGGCGTCGCGATCCGACCCACCGCCAACATCGAAGTCCCGTGGATGATCGACATCGACGACGGGGCCACTGTCGGCGACCACGCCATCCTCTACAGCTTGGGAAGGATCCGCATCGGCAAGCGATCGATCATTAGCCAGTACGCGCACCTTTGCGCCGGAACGCACGACTACGCCGACCATACGTTTCGGCTGATCCGCGCTCCGGTCACGATCGGCGACGACGTTTGGATCGGCGCGGATGCGTTCATCGGCCCGGGCGTCAACGTCGGTTCCCTTGCCGTCGTCGGCGCGCGCTCGAGCACGTACAAGGATCTCGCCGAGAAGCAGGTCTACGTCGGCAATCCCGCCAAGCCGGTCAAGGAACGGGTGTTGCGATGAACGAGCCGGCAGCGCAGATGACTGAGGTTCCCGATCTGAAGCGTCGCGCGTTTCTCGATCAGTCCTCTGGCGAACGGGTCAGGGGATTCTGGTGGTCGATCGTGCGGTTTAGCCTCTTTCGCTGGAGCCCCACCGCGTGTAAGGCATGGCGACGATCGCTGTTGAAAATGTTTGGCGCGAGAATCCATCGCACGGTGGTCGTTGCGCCGTCCGTTCGAATCGATTTCCCGTGGAACTTACAGATCGCGCCGAACGTGGTCATCGACCACGGAGCCATTGTCAACTGCATGGGTACGATCGCCATCGGCCGGGGCACGCGTATCAGCCGGTACGCACACCTTTGTGCCGGGACTCACGATTACACGAGCCGCGACATGAGGATCATTCGATGCCCCATTACCATCGGCTGCAACGTGTGGATTGCGGCGGACGCGTTTGTCGGGCCCGGCGTCACAATCGGCGACGGCGTCCTGCTCGCAGCGCGGTCCAGCGCGTTTCGTGACCTGCCGCCCGGCCAGATCTGCATCGGCGAGCCGGCGCAACCACATCGGCCATGGACGGACAATCCTACTGCCAAAGCGTAGGCGGAAAGCGCACTTGCCCAGTCACCCCCGTATACATACGGTGTTCGCTCCATGACGCTGCGTTTGTACAACACGCTGACCAACCAGGAGGAGGACTTCACGCCGCTTGATCCCGCGGGCAAGCGCGTCACCTTCTATTCCTGCGGGCCGACCGTCTACGACTACGCCCACATCGGGAACTTCCGATCGTTCCTCAACGCGGATGTCCTGCGCCGTACGCTCGAGCTGGTCGGCTACGAGGTCGAGCACGTGATGAACATGACCGATGTCGGACACATGACCGACGACGACATCGCCGACGGCGCCGGAGAGGACAAGATGCAGGTGGCCGCCAACCGTCTGCTTCAAGCCAAGAAAAGCGGCAAGTTGCCAGCCGACGCGGCAGAGATTGATCCAACCGATCCCTATGCCGTCGCTGATTTCTATGCCGATGCCTTTGTCGATGATGCTCGCCGGCTCGGCCTGAAGCTCATTCACGAGGCGGACGAACGTCCGGAGCTGATGCCGCGACCGACCCGCTATATCGAGCCGATGATCCAGCTCGTGGCAACGCTGATCGAGAATGATCACGCCTACCTCGCCGATGATGGGGTGGTGTACTTCAGTGTCCAATCGTTCCCCGCGTACGGCCGGCTTTCGGGCAATTCGCCCGACAAGATTCGCTCCGGCGAAGGTGGGCGCGTCAACGAAGCCACGCAGGCCGTCAAGAAACACCCCGCCGACTTCATGCTCTGGAAGCCCGACCCCAGTCACGTCATGAAGTGGCCCAGCCCCTGGGGCGAAGGCTATCCCGGCTGGCACCTTGAATGTTCGGTGATGGCCATGGCCCTGCTCGGGGCGAACACTGACGGCGTCATCGACGTTCATTCCGGTGGAGAGGACAACATCTTCCCCCATCACGAATGTGAAATCGCCCAGACGTGCGGGGCCAGCGGTCAGTCGCACTTTGCCCGCTACTGGTTCCACACGCGTTTTCTCATCGTCGAAGGCGAGAAGATGTCCAAAAGCAAAGGCAACTTCTATACCTTGCGCGATCTCATCGCCAAAGGCGCTTCACCCGCTGCGATCCGTTTGGAACTCATCAAGACGCATTACCGTTCACAGGCGAACTTCACCTTCCAAGGACTCACCGATTCCCAAAGACAAGTCGATCGCTGGTCTCGACTTCATGATTGGCTCGACGAGAACAGTGCGGCCCCGCTGGACGAACCGGGTCCTTTGACCGCGGCGCTCCCGGCATTCAAAGCCGCGCTCTGCGCTGATCTGAATGTGTCCGGAGCGATCGGCACGCTGAACGAAGCGGCCGGCCGACACGATACCTCCGCCCAACCACCGGCCGCCACCGGCGCACATACATACGCAGACGAATTGCGAGCGCTCAACGCGATGGACTCGGTGTTGGGTGTGCTTGACTTACAACACCAAGCCTCGCTGGCACAATCTGATCTTGACGTTTCGCAAATTGAATTGCTGATCGCGCAGCGCAACGCCGCTCGCACCGCCAAGGACTGGGCTGCCGCCGATCGCCTTCGTGATGAACTGCTGGAGATGGGCATCGCGATCAAAGACGGACCGAGCGGAACAACCTGGTCGCCGGTGGTCAGTTCCTGAAACGCTCGCCTCTTGATGCCTCGATGCCTCGATGCCTTGATGCCTTCTTTACCCAAGCCCATCATCGGTCTGATCGGCGGGATCGGCGCCGGCAAGAGTGCCGTGGCTCGTGTGCTCGGCGAGCTTGACTGTTTTGTCGTCAATTCCGATGACCTGGCGCGAGAAGCCCTATGTGACCCGGCCGTCCACAAAACCCTCGTGCAATGGTGGGGCGGAGGAATCCTCGCTCCGGACCGCCGGATCGATCGCCGATCCGTGGCCCGGATCGTCTTTGCTCGTCCGGCGGAACGAGAACGCCTAGAATCACTCGTCCACCCCTGGATTGAGAAGCGCCGCCAGGCGATGTTCAGGACCGCACCCGACGAGGCGCCAGCCTTGGTGATTGACGCACCCCTGCTCATCGAGGCGGGGGTGGACCGGCAATGCGATGCCGTCATATTCGTCGAGGCCGACCGATCCCGCCGCCTCGCTCGTCTCGCAGAAAAGCGCGGCTGGAGCGAGCAGGAGATGAATCAGCGAGAAGAATCGCAATTACCACTTGACGCCAAGCGGATCAGGGCCGATTATGTCATAGACAACAATGGCGATCTACAGTCCCTGGCCGGACAGGTCCGCCGAACCCTTCGCGAAATTGTTCAATCTCATCGGCGATGATGAACCCGTCTCGCGGTGAGTAAAAGGATGAACAGCCTGACGGACGACTTGGAGCGCCTGATTCAATAGCGCTCGACGTACGACCTCGCCTGCCGTCGCGCCATCCTCCATACCCGACCCCTGTTTACTATTGCCTGCGTACCGACGTAGGGTGCATTTCCAAAAAGACTCAAGCCCGCGGCGCAACCGGCGCGCGGCGCTCTCCACCCGGAGTACATCAGATTCATGGCTACCAAAAAGTACCGCAAACGTAAGAAGAATCGCCACGGCGACAACCCGATAATGACCGTCACGATCCAGCCGGGCGAGGTTCCCTCCGATGCCGATCTCGACGCCGAAGCCGCGGCCCTAGCCGACGACACGGACGACCGATACGAGCAGGCGAAGAAGGACGACATCAGTCTCGCCAAGCTCCAGCACATGAGCACCGAGGAGCTCGCCAAGCTCGCCAAGGACGAGGACATCCACGAGTTCAGGGTGCTGCCCAAGCAGAAGCTGGTCTTCGAGATCCTCAAGTCCCGCGCCCGCAGGCAAGGGCTCATGATGGGCGAGGGAACACTGGAAGTCCTCCCCGACGGCTTCGGCTTCCTCCGCAGTCCCGAATACTCCTACCTGCCCTCGGCTGACGACGTGTACGTCAGCCCGTCGCAGATCAGACGCTTCGGCCTGAGAAAGGGCCAGGTCGTTCGCGGTCTCATCCGACCGCCCAAGGAGACCGAGACCTACTTTGCCCTGCTCCGTGTGGAAGAGGTCAATGGGCGTGATCCAAGATTGCTCCACGATCTGCCCACCTTTGAGAATCTCACCCCACTGCATCCTGACAAGCGCTTCCACCTCGAGACTTCGGCCGACTGCATCGAAACCCGCGTCATCGACCTCGTGACGCCGCTCGGGTTCGGACAGCGAGCGCTCATCGTCGCCGCGCCTCGAACCGGCAAGACCATCATCCTCCAGCAGATCACCAAGGCCATCGCTGAAAACCATCCCGACGTTCACGTCATCGTGCTGCTCATCGACGAGCGTCCCGAAGAAGTCACCGACTTCCGCCGCAACACGCCCGAGTCCGTCGAGGTCGTCGCTTCCACCTTCGACGAGCAGGCCACCCGACACATCCAGATCGCAGAGATGGTCACCGCCAAGGCCCGACGTCTCGTCGAGTTCGGCGAAGACGTCGTGATCCTGCTCGATTCGATCACCCGCCTCGCTCGCGGTTACAACAATGCCATGCCCACGACCGGAAAGATCGGCACCGGCGGCGTCGACACCAAAGCCCTTATCAAGCCAAAGAAATTCTTCGGCTCAGCCAGAAATATCGAGAACGGCGGGTCGCTCACCATCATCGCGACCGCCCTTGTTGACACCGGCTCCAAGGCCGATGAAGTCATCTTCGAGGAGTTCAAAGGCACCGGGAACGCCGAGCTGCACTTGACCCGCAAGCTCGTGGAGAAGCGCATCTGGCCCGCCATCGACATCCCCGCCTCCGGCACCCGGCGCGAAGAGCTACTGCTCGATCCCAAGGAACTTGAACTCGTCGGCCGGCTGCGCAAGGTCGTCTCCGACATGAGCGTGATCGAGGCGATGGAGCTGCTGCGCGGCCGACTCGCCAAGACCAACTCCAACGCCGAGTTCCTCATGACCATGAACCTCGGGTGATACGCAGAGGCGCCGAAGCACGCATCCCGGCGCGCCGGGAAAGATTCGCTGTGCGTGGCGCCGGTGCGGTGCGTCGCTTGGGGTGCCACCGACAGCGGAGAGAAGCGGAGTCGTCGGTGTTCTTATACGAATCCTAAGTAATCCTCAGGCGTTGACCGGGCGCCATGCTTCATTCCCGACCCGTCGGGGTGAAGCATGCTTTGCCCTATCGGGTCAAAGCATGGCGCCCGCCTGCGGATCAACTGCGATTCGTATGAGCGGCGCAGTTTCGATGAAGACGTAGCGGTTGCGTACGTTGGTCGTCGAACGCTCCCATAGATTCGCCGGTCTCGACCGGCGGATCCGCGCGAGCTGATCTTCCATAACGACTCGTGCCCCATAGAAAAATGGGACTTATCCCCATTTTAATGGGACTTGGTCCCATTTATGCCATTCCGTGACGCCACATGATCATTGAAAATGCTCTAGAAATCGTCAGGCTTGAGTCCTGAAGATGCTCGGTCCAGAACCTCTCCCGGGTCGCCAGGGCAAACCGGTTCGCTGACGGTCCGGTGCTGAAACCCACAACGTTTTCACTGGCACGCTGCCAGGAATTCGCCTGTCCATCGCACGCTTTGAGCGGTTTTCCACAGATCATCCTGAGGATTGAGCTTCCCCGGCCAGGGTTTGTCCCAGGTCGGTGTCTCGGCGAGCTCCGACTCGAAGCAGGATCTGTCGTCCGGAGAGAGGAAGATCAGGGTACCGGCCCGGCCGGTCGTCGATCGATTCAGAGTCCACCAAGCGATGCGGCCCAGTTTTCTGCACCCACGGGCGACGCTGGGGCGTATCATTTTGACGGCGTTGGACAGGCGGGCCGGACCAATCTACGGCCTTGTGGCATCTGGAATCGGCACCGCTGACCCTGGACTTCTTACCCCAGTTGGGAGAGGATCACCGCCATGATCACCTTGCTCACAAGACACAATCGCCGTCGCGGGTTCACCATCACCGAGCTGCTCGTCGTCATCGGGCTCATCGTGCTGCTGATCGGGATCCTGCTGCCCGCCCTGGCCGCGGTCAAAAGCGGCGGGCTGATGACTAAGTCGATGGCCAACATGCGTCAGATCGCCACCTGGATGCGGCTGTACTCGTCGGACAACCGGGAGTTCATCCTCCCCAGCCAGTTTGACTACAGCGACAACTCCTATCCCGGGAAGGTTCGGTCGATCATCAGCGTCAACTGGGCGCAGTCCGACTCGACCACGAAGTCGTCCTCACCCCCGTTGACGTATCCTGAAGAACTGATGCAGAGGACCACAACACAACACTGGAGGACCTTTCTCATGGGGAGTCCCTTCAGGCGCAGTGCCTACAGCGTCACTCCGCGCAATCGGCCGAATTCTCGCAGGACAGTTCCAGCTCTCGCGGGCCGCCGCAGTCCGGGAACGGCGCCTCGGGCGGCGACCCCTCCACGAACAGGTACTGGAACAGATGGATCGCGTCGCCCACGGTAAGATCGTCATCTCCGTTGACATCACAGGCAACCCTGCACTCGGGCCCGCCACCGTCCAGCCACAGGTAGGTGAGGTGAAAGATCCCGTCTGCCAGGTTCACGGACCCGTTGTTGTTGCAGTCACCGCGTGTGAACGGTTGCAACACCTCGAAGGTCACCTCCTCGAGGGCAACGTTTCCGGAGGAGTCGGAGTGCACTACAAGGTCCTCTTCGACGATATCGACCTTGGTGCTGCCGAAGTACACGCAGAAAGTGAGAGATGTTTCGCCGGCAGCCGTTGCCTCGTAGGGAATCTGGTAGAGTTCGAGGTCGGCTTCGCTCGCCAGACGATCGCCGCTCGCCATGGCCGCGCCTACGACCAGCCGGGTGCCGCCCGCGTCGCTCTCTTCCGAGCGGATGACGTGGAAAATGTACTCCTGGTCGTCGGCGATGGCTGACCCGGTCACCACGTCCTCCACGTTCAGT
>JADFGE010000281.1 GCA_022567855.1 Planctomycetota bacterium
TTCGTCTTGAACGAAAGACAGCCGGAGTTCATGATGGCAGACACACCCTCGCCTCCCCCTCCTCCGCCTCCTCCACCTCCGCCGCCACCGGATGAGATTCGCGCTGATCCGCCTGCGATACCTGGGCGTGAGGCGGTGCCTGCACCACCTCCATCACCGCCACCTGATAAGCAGAATTTCGAGAGGGAAAAAGACTAGAGCCTATTCCTCCGACCTCTCCGGCAACTGGGACGCTATGGCCTCGATGACGTTCTTCACGCCGTGGGCGTTCGGCAAGAAAAGGCGACGGGAGTCTTTTTCGGTGCCGGCCTGTCACCGTCGATTCCGGTCAGTACCAAGCGACTGGAACTTGGGTTTCCGGGGGTGGCCGTTACAGTCGTGTTCGGAAAGATCGGCGCGTATTCAGCCTTGGGGCGCGAGATCGCCGGTCCTTGCGGCGGACCAGGTTCGGGCGGTCTGGGTGAGTCCCGACCACGGATCGGACCATTGCCGCGCATCGACGACGACGGGACGGTCATACCCGCCGACCGACAGCGCGACCCGGTAGCTCAGCACATCGAGCCGACCGCCTTGAGCTTCTCCGATCGGACCGCGCATGCCACTGGCGAGCAGATCGCACAGGCGGGCTGCAACCAATCGATCAGCGTGCTTCATCACTGCCGCCGCCGGGTCTTCATTGCAACTCAACTGGGCGGCGGGATCGATGCCAATCCCAAGATGGTCTTGCGTAGCGTCAGCGACTGCATGATCGGCCAGCTCCACTCCCGCCCGCAGCGCCAGCTCAGCGATCGCCTCGATGACCGGCCCGAGTGACTCGTCGTCAACCGGCCGAGGCAGCTCCAGGCTGATCGGGCACCGTTGCAGGTCGCCGGCAAGCTCGACCGCCGCTCGCACAGCTTCCACGGCTCGATCGACATGGGCGGGGTCCAGGAAATGAGCCGGCGGTATCCACAGATCAAGGCCACTGATTTGCAGCTCGAGTCGTCGCAGCCGCACCAACAGATCGCGGCGGGCGGATCGATCCAGGTCGCGCGGCCGCAGCCCAGGTTGCGTCGCACTGAGCTGGACGTAGCGGAACTCCATCGCCGCCAGCCGATCCAGCGCGGCCCGTGGCTGGTCGCCCAATGGGCCTAGCGTGGGGGCCAGAGGCAGTTGCGGGTGAATACCAGCCATCGACTGCATGGGCAAAACGTATCGCAAGCGGCCGGCTGAGCCAACTCAGCGCGTACGATGGAGCGATGCCGCTCCCCACGCCGCTTGTCGATGTGCAGTTGGTCGATCATCCGGTCGAGGCGGCGCCGGTCGAGCCCTTCCCGCCGTCGGCCGGGGCGGAGTGCGTGTTTCTCGGTCGAACGCGACACGCCGTTCACGCCGAGCATGGTGAGCTGCGCCGCTTGTGTTACGAGGCCTATGTTCCCCTGGCACAACAACAGCTTCGTGAATTGGCGGACGAGGCGATCGAACGGTTCGGCTGTCAAGTCGTGCGGATCCACCACGCGCTGGGCGAGGTTCCCCTGGGCAAGGCCAGCGTGTATGTGCAGGTCGTCTGCGGTCACCGGGACGCCGCGTTTGACGCCTGCCGATTTCTCATCGATCAACTCAAGGCGACGACCCCGATCTGGAAGCGCGAGATTTGGGCCCACGGCGAGACGTGGTCACAAGGATCGCCCGTGACTGCGAAGGAGAACGATTGATGCAGTCCCTTTTCAAGCTCTGCAACGCGGTGTATTGGTTGGCGCTTGCGGTGTGGTTGTCAGTGCTCGTCACCGCCGGCGTGTCCGCGGTTGCCGTGTTTACCACGCTCGGTGAAATGGATGTATCACTCTCGGCGTACGCGGCGTTTCAGCCTGATGAATCGGTCGTTCCCAATGCGCACGCGCATCTCGCCGCCGGGCACGTCTTGGAGCCGGTGTTTACGCTCGTTGACTTCGTTCAGTTCGCGGTGATCCCTTTGATGTTGATTACCTTGGTTGCACAGTTCACGGTGTTCAAGCAAAAGATGCGACGCCCGGCGAACCTCATTCGCACCGGCTGCATCGTGATCGCGGCGGGGTTGTTTGCGTTCCATGCCTTCGCACGGGCGCCGCAGATGAACCGGGATTTGCACGCGTATTGGGATGCGGCCCAACAGGGCGACGTCACGACGGCGCTTGAGCATCGCGAGGCGTTCAATCGCCGGCACCCAACGGCCGAAGCCGTGCTGAACGCCACATTGCTGCTTGTGGTTCTGGCGACATTCGCGTCCGCAGCAGCCATGACGCCCGCCCTACCGCAGCGCCGAACAAGTGAACTGCAAACCCCACACCTGGCGAGGAAACGATGACGGTGCTCAAAGCGCAGGGGCCGACGAGCAAGGCTGATTTTGATCTGCCCAAGAAAACCAGCGCCGACAAGGCCCGAGCCAAGCGAATATTCGACGCCCTGTACCGTGAATATCCCGAGGCGCATTGCGAGCTGGAGTACAGCAATCCGCACGAGCTGTTGATCGCGACCATTCTCTCGGCGCAGGCCACGGACGTGTCGGTGAACAAGGCCACGCCCGAGCTGTTCAAGACCTTCCCCACTCCGGCCGACTACGCGGCGACTGCGCCGAAGGATATCGAACCCTACGTGCGGTCATTGGGGTTCTTCCGCAACAAAGCCAAGGCTGTCCACGGCTCGATGACGATGATCGTCCAGGAGTACGGCGGCGACGTGCCCAATACGATGGACGATCTATTGCGATTGCGCGGCGTGGCCCGGAAGACCGCCAACGTCGTGCTCGGCAACGCCTTCGGCATCAACGTCGGCGTCGTCGTAGACACGCACGTCATTCGTCTGAGCGATCGACTCGGACTGACCAGCCACAATGATCCGACCAAGATCGAGCGCGACCTGATGGCGTTGTTCGGACGATCGCACTGGACGATGCTGAGTCACCTGCTCATCTGGCACGGCCGGCGCGTATGCAAGGCCCGCGGCGCGCTGTGTGCCGATCATCCGCTGTGCCGGAAGTATTGCCGCAATGCTCGCGCGTGACGCAGCACTAATATGAATCCCAAGTGATTCTCGTGCGTTTCGCGGGTGCCATGCTTCATTCCCGACGCGTCGGGATGAAGCATGCTTTGCCCTAAGGGGTCAAAGCATGGCACCCGCCTGCGAATCAATTGCGATTCGTACACCGTATCGAATTAGCGACGCTGCTCTGTCGGTTCGGGGACGAACTCCGCGACGCCGAAGCCGCCGTATTCGCTGACGTAGACCGCAGCGCCTCCGGCAAGGCGGGGGAAGATGTAGCGCACCGGCCCTTGCAGCCGAAGCCGGCCTCGTATGGTCACCCCACCGCTGCGGTCCGGCTGAAAGACCGTGATCCCACGATCGTGGCCGACCCAGATGTCGCCATCGACCGCAGCCAGGCAATGCAGTTGAATATCCCCCGGCTCGGAGAACGTGGACGGAACACCGCGGGCTCGAACGTCAACCGATTTGCCGTCGGCGTTGATCGAAGCCGAAGCGAGATCAGTCGCGACCGACGTCCGCGGCGCGGGCAACTCGCTCGGCGGGTCGCTTACGTAGTCGGCATGGCTTGCGATTCTGTACAGCCACGCGCCTTCACGACCAAGCCCCATGACGCGCACGCCGTCACTTTGGGCCTGGGTGAGGCAGCTCGGTTCACGTTGACTGAACACGAATTCGTCGCCCGGCCCATCGTCGTCATCGCTGATGCGATAGATGGCTCGGCCGAACGATCCCGCCACCGCGAGATAGTTGTCGTCGATGCGATCGACGTCGCGCGCCCCCAGGACGCTGATGCGCATCGGATCGGTCAATGCGCCGTCCGTGACCGTATAGCTGGCGATGTGATCGTCGCCGACGATCCACAATCGGCCGGCGAACGCGCGGACGCTGCGCACCGCGCCGCCCATGGCGACGGTTGCGCGCTTGGAATCGATCTCGCGCACATCGGCCGACATAAGACCGATGAGCGATCCCGTCTCGCCGCGGCGCGTGAAGATCAACGTGTCCGGCATTTCGAACTCATCGCCCAACGGCGAAAAGTCGCTCGCGGAACCGACGTACGCACCATCGTCGAGTGCAAAGACGCGCCGGTCGATGCAGGCCACCAACCCGACGGTCGCATTTCCAACTCGACTGACGATTCCCTGATCGGCCAACATGAGTCGGCCATCCGACCACCGCACGACACCCCCGACCCCCGAGACGTATAGCGCGCCAGCTGCGCGGCTGAGCAATCGCGGTGAAATGCCGAGCCCCTCGGCGGTCACCCGGGAGGTGATCTGCGGATTCCAAGGATCAGCGAGCGTGAGCTCGACCACAGCCTCGTCGCGCAACACGACATACAACCGATCGTCATTGAGCAGCATGTCCGTCGCCGGCGCCGTTTCGCCGATCGCGCCGAAGTCAATCGTGTGCGTGAGTTGGCCGGTCGCCGCGTCGAGTACGAGCAGCGACACGCCGAAGGTCTGGTA
>JADFGE010000018.1 GCA_022567855.1 Planctomycetota bacterium
AACCTGGGGCTACGATCTCGCTGCACCGCCTCGCAGCCAGCATTTATCGGTCAGCAGTGTTGCTAGAGGAGGTTCTCGGCCACGAGCACGATTGCCGTGACAGCACAGAGGATTAACAAGGCGACATTCAGCTTGCGTCCGGTCTCGGCCGTGATGCTTTCCGACCTGTCAACCTGAGATGTTGGCCGGAGGCCTTCCGGTGTTATCTCGCAGGCCCAGGCAAAAAGCACAATGACGGGGAAGCCGAGGATCAGCAGCAGCGCGAGAACCTGGATGGCGCGATCGCCGGCGCCGATGACCGGCGACAACATGTCGAGTAGTTTGACCAGCAGCCAGGACAGAAGTGCATAGGCGACGCTGACTTTAAAGACATTGCGCCTTCTCAGTTCCCCAAAAACGTGCATTAGCGGCTCCGCATCCTGACTCGCGGCGATTCTAACCCGAATAATTCACGAGTGATGGTGCCAGCAGTAAATCTCGCGGCTATTCGGCTTCACCATCCCAATAATCAACGGCCGTATCTTTGCGCGCAAAAACGATAAAGGAGCCCGGATCGCCGGGATCCCGCGTCTTTCCATGCCAGACGCCATACTTGTCCGAGTCCGGGTACAGGAATACATCAGTATGTTCCAGGGTACTGAGAGCAATGTAACTTAGTGATTTGTCAGATGAATTGATTATCTGGTGTGGTTGCTCCGGGTCGGGCGGCGAACAAATGAAATCGCCGGCGCGGATCGGATACTCTTTATCGGCGTGCCGCAAGGTACCTTCGCCCTCAAGTACGTAGAAGAATTCCTCGTTGACGTAGTGGGAATGATAGGGCCATGCTCTTTTGCCGGGTTTCAGGCGCACCACCGCGTAGCCGAGTTTCTTAGCACCAATTTTATCCGATATCATCGCGCGTTCAGCGTTGAATTTCTCGCCCTTGCCAAACTCGGTGTATTCGAGTTCATCCAGGTTCATCACAAGTTTTGCCATGTCATTCCTCCCCATTCGACTCCGACAATGTTACAGGACATCATACATTCGACGGGACTAATTAATGAAACGCTTCAGAAGGGGCCATTCAACGCGCTCAACGACGAGCGCGAATGGACGCAGAATCCGGACACCGGGCGCGCCGCATTTTTTTCTTTTTGACCTGTGAATCGTGAGGAGTATGATCGGGTCAGCTTGGGAGTGCTCGAACAAGGAAGAACTTCAAGAAGCACTGTCCATCATGGCGCTAGCGACAGGCCGTAGAATTTACTGGCCAGCATTTTTGGGGAAATCCGGGACCGCACCGTGTTCGTATCGGCGAAATCAAATCATCTGCAACGCATCGTTATCCTGAATCCGAAAGGTGGATGCGGCAAAACAACGATTGCTACGAACCTGGCGAGTTACTATGCGCAGCGCGGACCACTTCCAGCTTTACTTGATTGCGATCCGCAGGGCGCAAGCATGCGCTGGCTCGAGAAGAGAAACAAGAACCTACCTCCAATTCACGGCATCGCGGCCTACAAGAGTTCAATGAATGCGACGCGCAGCTGGCAATGGCGGGTGCCGCGGGAAACCCGGCGATTGATCATCGATACGCCTGCAGCACTTGAAGGACCTGAAATCCACGATGCCATCTACGATGCCAACAATATTCTTATCCCTGTCATGCCATCGCCGATCGATATTGGCTTCGCAGCAAAGTTCATTGCCGAATTATTGCTGGTTGCACAGCTTGACCGTGGCGCGATACAGGTTGGCATCATTGCCAATCGCACGCGAAATAATACAAGAAGTTTGCAGCAACTAATGCGGTTTCTGAGGAGCCTGAAGATTCCCATCATTGCTACTCTCCGTGACAGCCAGAATTATGTGGTTGCTATCGATCATGGGATCGGTGTGTTCGAATTACCGCATCACCGGGCCAGGAATGACATGGACGAGTTGGAGAAAATCGTCAGCTGGCTTGACCGATGGCAGGCACCTCGCCGCGAGCCGATCAGCACAGCAACGACCCCGGAAGTTCCCAGCGAACCGTTACGGCGGCTGCACTGAGTCGATCGCGGTTTCGTGCGAGTCGGCGATGGGCAACCTTCATGGCTTGGGAAACCTGAGCGGGCGCCGTGCCGCCCAGCGTGTTGCGTTTATTGAGCGACGCATCAACCGTCAACTGTACGTGAGCGTCCTTCTCGATTTTCGGGGCGATCCGTGTCAGAACCGACATGGGCAGTTCCTCGAGGCTCTCATCTCGCTCGATCGCAATCCGAACAAGCTGGCCGACTTGATCGTGCGCCTCACGGAACGGCACATCTTTTGCGACGAGGTAATCCGCGAGATCGGTGGCGTTCGTGTATCCCTGTGCGGCCGCCTTCTTGGAGACGTCTTCGCAAATCCGGAGGCGGTCAAGCACTAAGGTCACAATCTTCAGACACATCGACAACGTGTCCATCGCGTCGAACAGCGGCGCTTTGTCCTCTTGCAGGTCCTTGTTGTAGGAAAGCGGAAGTCCCTTGAGCGTAACACACAGTGCCGTGAGCGACCCGAACAGGCGCCCGGTCTTGCCCCGAACCAGTTCCAATGCGTCCGGGTTCTTCTTTTGCGGCATCATGGACGATCCGGTCGTCGTCGAATCATCGAGTTCGACGAATCCCACTTCAGAGCCGGCATAGAAGATCAGATCTTCAGCGAGTCGGCTCAGATGAATGCCGCACAGTGCTGAGGTAGAAAGCGTCTCAACCACAAAATCGCGATCCGATACTGCATCGAGGCTGTTGGAAGTGGGGCGGTCGAAGCGCAGCGCGCGCGCCAACGCTTCACGGTCGATCGGGTAGGCCGTGCCCGCCAGCGCGCCTGATCCGAGCGGGCAGCACGCCGTGCGCCGGTCGGCGTCGGCGAACCGATCTCGATCGCGCTGCAACATCTCGAAGTATGCCAAACACCAGTGGGAAAACAAGATCGGTTGAGCATGTTGCAGATGGGTATACCCCGGTAGGACTGCGCATTCATGACGCGCCGCAAGTCCAAGCAGCGCGTCTTGAACGTCGTGAATCTCTCGCTGTCGGTCGGATAACGCACGACGTGTCCACAGGCGAAGGTCGGTTGCGACCTGATCGTTGCGACTGCGACCAGTGTGTAGTTTTTTGCCGACGTCGCCGAGGCGCTCAATCAACTGGGCTTCCACCCAGGTGTGGACGTCCTCGAGGCTGGAGTCTCCAGCCGACTGCGGAGTTTCGGCCGCGAGCGTGGCGATCTCCGTCAGGGCGGATTCGATCTGTCTGCGCTCAGCGGCGCTGAGGACATCAGCCTTTTCCAATGCCTGCGCCCAAGCGATCGACCCTTCAATGTCCTCCTGCACCAGCCGCCAATCGTACGGCAGGGAGTCATTGAACTTCCGGAACAGCGGATCACTGTCCTTCTCAAAGCGACTGCCCCACAGCGCCATCACAATGCCACCTTACGTTTGAGGTTCGCAATCCGACTCGGCAACGAAAAGAGACGAATGAATCCCTCAGCGTGGGATTGGTCGTATACTTCATCATCACCGAACGTGGCGAAGTCCGCGGAGTACAGACTGTGCTCCGACCGTCGCCGAACGCACGTTGCCGAACCTTTATAGAGTTGAACCACAACCTCGCCCGTGAGTCGTTGGGCGATCTGCTCAGCGCAAACAGAAAGGGCCTCGCGCACCGGTGTGAACCAGCAACCGTCATACACCAAGTCTGCGAACTTGAGCCCGAGTTGTTGCCGGTAGCGCCGCGTCTCGCGGTCGAGCACAAGCTCCGCAAGACTCTGCAGCGCTTCCATGATCACGGTGCCGGCGGGCGTCTCGTAACAACCACGCGACTTCATCCCGACGAGCCTGTTCTCGACGATATCCACCCGCCCCACGCCGTGGCGACCGGCGATCTCGTTCAATTCGGCGATCAACTGCTCGGGCGGAAGGGTTTGCCCGTCGATGGTGCGTGGCCGACCCTGCTCAAAGCCGAGATGAACTTCCTGCGGCGTATCAGGCGCTTGTCCAGGGGAAGTGGTGATCATCCACACGTCATCAGGCGGCGCTAGCCAAGGGTCTTCGAGATCGCCACCCTCGTGTGAGATGTGCCAGAGGTTGGCATCGCGGCTGTAGATCTTCTCAACGCTGGTAGAGCAGGGGATATCGCGCTCGTCGAGGTAGGCGATGAGATCTTCACGAGATCGCATATCCCATTCGCGCCACGGCGCGATCACTTCCATTTCCGGCGCGAGCGCGGCGAAGGCGCTCTCGAACCGCACCTGGTCGTTGCCCTTGCCCGTACAGCCGTGCGCCAGGGCGGTCGCGCCTACCTTTTGGGCGATTTCGACTTGGGCCTTGGCCAGAAGCGGTCGAGCTATCGCCGTTCCAAGCAAGTATCGGCCTTCATAGACCGCGCCGGTGATCAGGGTTGGGTAAACGTAATCTTCGACAAACGTCCGCTTGAGATCCAAGACGTAACACGCGCTCGCGCCTGATCGGCGAGCCTTATCCTCGATTCCCACCAGCTCTTGTTCTCCCTGCCCCACATCACCGACGACCGCAACCACATCGCAGCTGTGGTTCTCGATCAGCCAGGGAATAATAGCCGATGTATCCAGTCCGCCTGAATAGGCAAGTACAACTTTCTTGGACATAGCGGTCTTGATCCTTTTATCCAGCGACGATCTCGCCGGCATGTTCCGGCGATCGGTCGTCGCAACGTTGGGGCGCGCAATCGCCGGCCAGCATATGCAGCAAAACCGCATTCTGCGCGTGCATTCTGTTTTCCGCTTGATCGAACACGACTGATTGGGGTGAGTCGATTACTTCGGCGACAACCTCGTGGCCGCGGTGGGCCGGCAAACAGTGCATGAAGATCGCGTTCTTAGCGGCCATGGCCATCACGGATTCGGTCACTTGATACGCCGCGAACGTTGCTTGCCGCTGAGCCGCTTCGGTCTCGTCGCCCATCGAGACCCACGTGTCCGTGTAGATTGCATGGTGATCCGCCGCTGCTGACGCATCTGAGGTCAACGTAATCACACAATCCGTGTCGTTCGCGATTTCGTTGGCGAGCGCGACGATCTCGGACTTGGGGGTGAATCCCTGCGGCGTAATGACGGTGATGTCAAAGCCGAGCTTCGCCGCGATCAGCATAAGAGAGTGGCAGACGTTGTTGCCATCACCGAGATAGGCCAGCTTGATGCGTTCAAGATCGGGAAAATGCTCCCGAAGCGTCAAGGCATCGGCCAGCGCCTGACAGGGATGATACAGATCACTGAGCGCATTGATGACGGGAATCGATGCCGCCTCGGCAAGCTGCACGAGCGTGTCATGTTCGAACGTTCGCGCGACGATGATCTCCACCCAGCGCTCCAGGTTACGGGCGTAATCGCCGATCGACTCGCGCTCGCCCAAGCGATTGTCTTGATGATCCAGGTAGATGGCCGAGCCGCCGAGCTTCGTGAATCCCACCTCGAAACTCACGCGCGTGCGCAGAGAAGGCTTTTCAAACAGCATCACCATCGTCTTATCGCGCAGCGCGGTCCGGAACGGCCCGTAATCGCGCTTCAGCTCGGCCGCGGTGTCGAGCATCTGCGAGATCTCATCACGACTGAGCTGTGACAGCGACAGGAGGTCCTTTGCCAACGGTTCGATGGGGGGAGTGTTCGTTGTCATTTGGAAATCCCCTTCTTAGGTGTTCGGAACGGCCGTGGTATGAGGCATCTTGACGGACTCCGGCGCCGTCGCGGGGGCTGGGCTATTGACGGGTAATATGCGGGTGCCAACGAGAGCGCCTCGGGCCAGGTTTCTCAGCGCATCGGGGTCATGCCACGACGAAATCGTGACCGGAATCGCGGCTGTGGTCGAGGCCAAGGCCGCGCTGCGTACTTTGGCGATCATGCCGTCTCGAATATCGCCGGACTGAATCTTCGCTTCGATATCACGGGGGCAAAGCGTGGCGATCGGTGTTCCGTGTTGATCGAGCACGCCGGGCGTGTCGGTGAGAAACACCAGACTGGACGCGTTCAGCAAACGGCTGAGGCCCGCCGCCGCTGCATCGGCGTTGACATTGAGCGGTTCACCTTCTTCGTCGAATCCGATCGAGGCGAGCACCGGCAGGAATCCCCCGTTCAGGAGCGTCGTAATCAATCGTGGATTACCGCCGGTGATCTGTCCAACTCGTCCGGCGTCGATCGGGAGGCCGGTCACTCGGCTGATCTTGGCGACGAGGCCGTCTCCAAGACATAATCCAACGGCCTCAGCGCCATGGCGCTGGAGGCGACCGACGAGCCGTTTGTTCACGCGACCGGCGAGGACGCCGACAATCTCCTCGATCTGGTCGGCGGGTGTGATCCGGATGCCATCGTGGCGCACAGAAACCAGCCCAAGGCGCTTCAGATGCTGGTCCACCGCCGCACCGCCACCATGCACGAGGACGACGCCATGCGGGACTGTTCGATGCAGATGCACGATCGCCCCGTACAGATCGTCCAGCTCTTCACGCGCCTCAACCGCAGCCCCGCCGAGCTTGATGACCAGCGGCCCGCGCTTCGGCGTACTTGAACTTGTCTTCATCGAATCAGACATGGCTCGTCCTGTCCAAGCCCGATCGTTTCGGGAATACCGAACCGTGTATTCATGCACTGTACAGCCTGGCCGGCCGCTCCTTTGATGAGATTGTCCAGCGCGCTCACGACGATCAAATGTGCATCGGCGTCGTCAACCTCCAATGCGATGTCGCAGTAGTTTGTATAGCGTACCGCTGAGATGGCCGGCCATGTGCGCTCGTCCAGAATACGAACGAACGGTTCATGGCCGTACTTTTCGTCGAGAAGCGCCCGCACACGGTCCTCCGTCCAGCCTTGCGCAAGTTGCATGTGCATCGTGGAAAGGATGCCACGGTCAAAAGCGCCCAAGTGCGGCGTAAAGATGACGTGTGTACCGCAGTGCTGATCGATCTCGGGCCCGTGCCGATGCGTGAACACACTGTATGGCTCCAGGCTTACTTCGCAGAAGTGTGACCGCGCCGACGGCGATTTACCGGCGCCGCTGACGCCGCTGATGGAATCGGCAATGACCGGAGCTTGCGTATCGATCGCGCCGGCTGATATCAGCGGAGCCACCGCTGGAATGATCGATGTCGGATAACAGCCGGCAACGGCGATGAGCCCCGCGCCGACCAGTTCGTCGCGATTCAATTCCGGCAGCCCGTATACCGCATCGCGCAGTAACGCCGGGTATTCATGCTCGAATCCATAATGCTGCGGGTAGAGACTCTGGTCCGCCAAGCGAAACGCGCCGGAGAGATCAAGAACGGTCAGCCCGTCTTCCAGCAGCGTCGGCGCCGCGTTGTGGCTCACTTCATGTGGCGTGGCCAGGAACACCGCATCCGGAGCGAGGGTTGCGATCTCGTTCAGATCCATGGCGTGTACGGTGAGATCGGTGCGTCCCCTGAATCGGGGATACAGCCGGTCAAAGCGCGCTTGTGAATTATCACCGCGCCGGCTGGAGCCGAACAGACCGACCACTTCCGTGTTCGGATGGCCGAGCAACAGTCCGGTGAGTTCCGCCCCGCTGTACCCGCCGGCGCCGATGACGACGACTCGTATCATGTTGCGTGTGGTTCCAGTTGAGAAGGAGGGATGAAGCCGGCCTAGCGAAGGTCAGCATGAGTCCTGAACCGATTGAGCAGTGACCTCGCATGACGCTCGGACTTGGCGGCGACGAAGATCGTGTCGTCGCCGGCGATCGTTCCCAGTACGTTGGGCAGACGAGCTCGGTCGAGTTCCACCGCCAGGGCGTTGGCGTGCCCTGGCCCCGTCCTGAGGACGACCGTGGCCCCGCCCGCGACGGCTTCGAGCAACTCTCGCCGTACGGTCTGCCACAGCCGGTCGTTCTCCTGAGTCGCATCCGCCGGGGCCTCCGGAAGCGCATACCCATTGGGCCCTTTGACCACGCCGAGCGTGCGCAGATCACGGGACAACGTGGCTTGCGTCACCTCGATCCCCTGAGCCGCCAACAACTCCTGGAGCTGCTGCTGGCTGGGAATAGCATAGTCCGCGATCAGATCGAGGATTCGCTGTTGGCGTCGGGTCCGGCTTCGCATTGCATATTTATACGTCCAAAAGCATAAGTATGTCAAGCGGAGGCGGCGATTATTCCGGCCCGGCCCTTACGGGTCGCCGCCGTGGCTCATATCGGCGGCCTGCAGCGTCAGCTGCACGTAGGCCTCGACCGCCTCGGCCTCGTCCGGGCCGAATTGTGCGCGAGCAGACATGCGCGGCAGGATCCGACCCCAGTGCTCGCGCGTGTAGCGAACCACCGGCTCCGGGCGGTGACATCGAGCGCAGGCCGTGATGTAAAGCGCCCGACCTTGCGACAAACGGTCGGCGTCGATCTCGTGCGCGGCCGCCAGTTGAAGGACCGTCGCGTCTACGGGCGGGGCAAGATCGTCGATCGTCGCACAACCAATCGCGACAACACTGGCCATCAGCACCACCGCCAGTATCCATCGCCGAACCGGGAAATGACGCACACGCTGTTGCACCGTGTAGCTCCTCATCAGGCCACCGATCAATCCGGCTTGAGGCTAAAAATCGAACCCAAAGATGAGCCGAAGCTGGAAGTCCGGCTCGGCGTCAACGTCCGTTATTTGTGTCAGGGCAGTGATCGTCGTCCACCATTGCCCGGCGCGGTAGGAGAAGTTCGGGCCGAGGTAGAGCACGGGCTCACCCCAGTCCGACCAATCCTCGTACTCGATCTCGTGTACCAGCTCGAACCCGCCGAGGAACTTCGGCGAAAACTGGTAGCTGCCGCCGAAGGTTTGTTCGAACTTGCCTTTATCTTCAGCGAGATCCGGCCCTTCCCATTCAGCCTCGATCGTGCCGTTCCAGGCGAACACCCACTTGCCGATGTTTTTCTGTGCGATGAGCTTTCCCTCAATCTCCACCAGCTCATCGCCGAGTTTCAATTCGCCGTACAACGCCAGGCCAAATGGCTCGGTGACGGGATCGGCCAGGTTGTAAATGATTTCGACGGCTGCATCGCGCCATTCAGCGCCGGTCCCAACGCTGTCGCCGTCCTGGTAGCGCCAGTCGGAGAGGTACAGCGCAACCTGGAGCCGGTCGGTCACGCCGAACTCGAGCTCGTGGCGGAAGTCGATCCGATCGAAATCGGGGTCGGCGTCCTTGTCGGTCTTCCAGGTGATCCACTGTTCGTATTCGGCGTGACCAGCCGGCATTGTGGTCGCTTCATACACGAACGTGAACGGGCGCTCGCCGGCGAGGGCGGAGGGACCGGCGGCGGTCGCCATGAGCATGGCTGCGGCAAGGAAAAGGGTTCCCGTTGCGGTGTTTGGCACCGGAGGCCGTCTCGTCCGCTCAGATTGGGCGCTCCCCAGATGAGGCTCGCAGAGGCAGAAAAGGCGAATCATCAGCTACTTCTCCTATTGCGATTGAGTCTCAATAGCATCTACTGGGCGGCGAGTATAGGGCCACGCTGTCGTGGGTGGGGCCCAGTCGCGCCTTTTCCCAGACTTTTTTCGGATTGTTTTGTCGATTTAGGCGACGGACCGGGATGGCCGTGGCTGGGCCGCGCGTCGATGTCCGGTTGGGGGCCCCCAAGTTGGCCCATTCGCCCGCGATGAAGTTGCCGCACCCCAGCTTCTGGTTTGAGTATGATCGCGCTGCTGTGCCCCAGGTTCAGGTCAACCGAATGCAGTCCGTGGCCGCGTTTGAGCGAGCCCAGCGTGTTTTGGTCGGCGGCGTCAATAGTCCGGTCCGCGCCTATGGCGCCGTCGGAGGCGAGCCGGTATTCGTCGATCGAGCTGAGGGTCCGTTCCTGTTCGACATCGATGGGAATCGATACGTCGATCTGGTCGGCAGTTGGGGGCCGGCGATCGTCGGCCACGCGCATCCAGCCGTCGTCGAGGCGGTTCAGCAGGCAGCGGCAAACGGTTTGAGCTTCGGTGCGTGTTGCCCCTTAGAGACGGAGCTGGCGGAGATCATTCTGGGGGCGATCGGCTCGGGCGAGTTGATCCGTTTCGTCAACAGTGGTACGGAGGCGGTCATGAGCGCGGTTCGGCTCATCCGGGCCGTGACGGGCCGTTCGAGGATCATCAAGTTCCTGGGTTGTTACCACGGCCACTCCGATGGGCTGCTCGTCGCGTGCGGTTCGGGCGCATCGACGCTGGGCGTGCCGAGCTCGGCTGGTGTGCCGGAGAAAATCGCCTCGTTGACGCTGCTTGCGCCGTTCAACGATCTCGCAGTCGTGGAGCGGATATTTGCCGAGCATGCCGACGATATTGCCGGTGTGCTTGTCGAGCCGATCGCCGGCAACATGGGATATATCGAGCCGAACGCCGGCTTTCTTGAAGGACTGCGCGCTCTGTGTGATAGGCACGGCAGCTTGCTCGTCTTCGATGAAGTGATGACGGGATTCCGCGTGGCGTGGGGCGGATATCAGGTCGTCATCGACGTTCAGCCCGATGTGACGTGTCTCGGCAAGGTCATTGGCGGGGGAATGCCGGTGGCGGCGTACGCGGGGCGGCGCGAGGTGATGGAGCTGGTCAGCCCGCTGGGGCCGATGTATCAGGCGGGCACGCTCAGCGGAAATCCTCTGGGCATGGCCAGTGGAATCGCGACGCTGAAGATATGCAGCCGACCCGGCTTCTATGAATCGTTGCACGAGCAGTCAACGCGTCTGGCGGTCGGCTTGCGGGCCGCGGCGGAAAGCGCTTCAGTTGCCGTGCAAACTGCGGCGCGCGGGGGAATGCTGGGAATGGCGTTCGCCGAGACGCCGGTTCGCGATTACGTCGCTGCTCAGGCTTGCAACCACGAGCTATTCGCGAAGTTCTTTCACGCGATGCTCGATCGAGGGGTCTGGCTGCCGCCGTCCGGGTATGAAGCGATGTTCATTTCGTCGGCGCACGATGACGAGTGCATCGATCAAATCATCGGCGCCGCCGCCGAGAGCTTTCGTGTTATTCAAGAATGACCCTACTGCGCGTCGGAACTCGAGGGAGCGCCTTGGCGCTGCGGCAAACGCGATGGGTGATCGATGAGCTGCGCAAGCGGCGTCCCGAGCTGGAGTTTCAAGAGGTCATCATCAAAACGCACGGCGACGTCGCGCACGATCAACCGTTGGAGTCGTCGAACTGGCCTGTGGGCGGGTTTGTGGGCGCGATCGAGCAGGCGTTGTTGGCATCTGAGATCGACTTTGCGGTCCATAGCTATAAGGATCTGCCGTCGGTTGGTCCGGAGGAGCTGGTGATTGCCGCGGTGCCGCCGCGAGCCGCGGTGCATGATGTGCTTCTTACGCGGCAGGCGATTGATATTGAGCAGCTTCCGAACGGTTTTCGGATTGGTACAAGCAGTCCGCGGCGCCGCGCGCAATTCTTGCGATTTGCGGGTGTCGAGACGGTCCCGATCCGAGGCAACGTGCCGACGCGAGTCCAGAAGATGGAAACCGGTCAAGTGGACGGCGTTGTTCTCGCCGCCGCCGGACTGGAACGATTAGGCCTGACGGCGTCGCACATGATGGAGCTTCCCGCCGATCGGTTCGTGCCCGCCCCACGACAGGGGGCGCTGGCCATTCAAACAAGGCGCGACAGTACGGCGCGCGACATTCTCGCGGCGCTCGATCATCAGCCGTCACGCCGTGCCGTGGACGCTGAAGGTTCGTTCCTGGCCGCGGTGGACGCTGGGTGTCGCACGCCCGTCGCCGCGCTGGCGAAAGTGTCCGATGGAGGAATCGAGTTGCACGCGCAGCTCTTTAGCGATGACGGACGCGATGTTGCGGAAGGTAGCGAAACAGGATCAAATCCATCTCAACTGGGCGCGGGACTCGGGCAACGTCTCAAACAACAACTTCACGTTACGACATGAAGATCTGGGTCACGCGCGACGAACCTCCGGACGGGTCGCTGGGCGCCGCGTTGCGCGCCACGGGGTTGGAGGTCGTGCATGAGCCCGTTATTGCGCGCAATACCCTCACCGATGCTCGCCAAGAGATCGCGCGCCTCGGCCCCGATGACTGGCTCGTCCTGACCAGCGCGTACGCGATCGAATCCGTGGCTGGCGACGTCGCTCGAGTGCCGCAGATTGCCGTCGTAAGCGAATCGTCGCGCAGCGCAGCTGAGGCCCGTGGATTTCACGTGGCGCTTGTGAGCAAAGGGGGCACGGCGAAAAGCCTGTTCAGTGAACTGTGGGTGCCGGCGCACGGCGCGACCGTGTGCTATCCCCGGTCGTCGCAAGCCGAGCAGCCGGAGGTTGGGCCTGGGATTACGTTCGTGAGCCCTGTGTTGTATGAGACGATCGCACGACCTTACCGCAAGGCCGTCGTGGATGAAATAGATATTGTCACGGTCACGAGCGCATCCGCTGTGCGGGCGATTGGAGTCCTGACGCTGCCGTTCGCAAGCATCGGCCCTTCCACGACGGCTGCGCTTGGTGAGATCGGCATAGAGCCGTGGGTTGAATCACCGCAGCCGCGCTTTGATTCTCTTGCGCAAGCGATCGCCGCTCAGATAAACGTTTCACGCCACCATCGGGCATAGTCCATGGCCGCATAGGTGAGGATGAAATCTGCGCCGGCACGGGCGATCGACGTGAGCATCTCCATCATGCACGCGCGCTCGTCAAGCCATCCGTTCTGCGCCGCCGCCTTGACCATGGCGTATTCACCACTGACGTGATACGCCGCGATCGGCAGGTTGGTCGTCGCGCGTAAACGGGCGATGACATCAAGGTATGGTAGGGCCGGCTTCACCATGAGCATGTCGGCGCCTTCCTCTACGTCCAGAAGTGCTTCGACGACCGCCTCGCGCGCGTTCGCCGGATCCATCTGATAGGTGCGCTTATCCTTCGGCACGTTCGGTGCGTCCACCGGCGCCGAATCGAGCGCCTGACGGAACGGTCCGTAGAACGCCGACGCATACTTCGCGGTGTAACTGAGGATCAGCGTCTGCGTGTGATCAGCCTCATCGAGCGCGGCGCGGATGGCGCCGACTCGACCGTCCATCATGTCCGAGGGCGCGACGATATCAGCGCCGGCCTCCGCATGAATCACAGCCATCTGTGCGAGCATGTCCACTGTCTCGTCGTTCATGACGACGCCACGTTCGTCGACCAGCCCGTCATGGCCCAGACTTGAATACGGGTCGAGCGCGACGTCGGTGATGACGCAGGACTCGGCGATCGCCTCCTTGATCGCGCGGGTGGCCCGGCACAGGAGATTGTCGGGATTGAGCGCCTCGTCCGCTTCAGGCGTCTTGAGTGATGCGTCGATCACCCCGAACAGCGCGAACGCGCGTACGCCCAGATCGACGGCCCGCCGACATTCATCCACCGCCAGATCGATGGACAAGCGGGCGCGACCGGGCATCGCCTCGATCGGCTCGTTTCGTTCGCGGCCCTCGATGATGAACAACGGCAGAACAAGTTTCTGCGGCGTCAATGTCGTTTCACGCACCAGATCACGGATGGTTTCACTGGTGCGCAGTCGTCTGGGCCGGCGGGTGAGTCGCGACGTCAGGGTTGTGGTCTCGAACATAGTTCAATCTCCTTGGTCGGCGTGTTCCTGCTCGTCATGAGGAACTGGAAGTCGCAGCGATTGTTTGGCGTGTCGCTGCGCTGTGGTCATTCGTTTCTTGGCGTTGATGCGAAGTCTTCGTCGCCTCGATGTGTCGAGCGATCTCGCTCGCCGCGCGGGAGGCGGTGCGAACGCAATCGTTGATTGAGATGCCGTCGAGGTAGTTGCCGATGAGGTGCAGCCCGGGATAGTGCTGAAGTTGTTGATTGATCTGGGCAACGCGCTGCACATGACCTGGACGATACTGCGGGATGGCGTTGGGCCATCGACAAACATCGATCAACAGGGGTTTGCTGGTCAATCCCAAGAGATCACGCAGGGCGGTGCAGGCGATGTCAACCAGCTCTTTATCACTCTTTGTCAACATGTCGGGCCGTCGTGACCCGCCCATGAAGACGCGCAGCAGCCGGCGTTTCGGCGGCGCATGGTGCTCAAACACACTGTCCGCCCAGAGCACGCCGAGCAGCGGAAATGACGCTGACGTCGCCGGGACGAGAAAGCCATATCCATCGAGCGGATGGCCGACATGCCGGCGCTCGAATCCAAGATTCAGCACGACAAGCCCAGACGAGGGGATCGCTTTTATCTGCTCGCAAATCTCCGGGGCAACATCGCCGAGCATTGTGGCGGTTGCGCTCTTTGGAACCGCAAGCACCAATTGGTCCGTTCGAAATGTAGGTCCGGTTCCGCCCTCGATCGAGCAGTTGATCTCATACCCCCGGATAACCTTGCGTATCGACAGTGCGCGGCAACTCGTGAACAACGCTTGCCCGAGCTGCGCGGCGAGTATTTTCGGCAGCTCGCCGAGACCGTCACGAAAACTGACGAGCCCTCGCCACCGCCGAGACGTCTTGTCATTTCGTCTTTGTCGAAAGCGTTTGGCAATCATGAAGCCCAGTGGACTGCGCGATTGTGTATCGATCTCGGCGGCGCTCGGAAGGCAGGCGCTGAGGCTGAGCTCGCGGCTCTCAGCGGCGAAGATGCCCACGCACAAGGCGCTCACCAGCCGATCGGCGACTTGGGGTCCGAATCGCCGACGAGCCGCGTTATCAATCGAATCGTCATCGGTACTTGGGCGCCGACTGGCGACGAGGCCGCGGACCAGCCGCGCTTTGCCGCCCAAGGTGAGTAGCGGCGTCGTCAGCAGGTCCAATGGGTTGGACGGAACTTTGCAAAGCCGATCATCATGCAGCACGTAGCGCGCCCGGGCGGCGTTTCGAGACGCCTCAATCACCTCGATCTCATTGCCGAGATCCTTCAGCAGTTGCTCGAAGGCCCCGTCGCGCACGATGACGTTGAACGGACCCTTCTCCAGCAGAAAGCCGTCCTGCCGCTCGGTGCGCATTGCGCCGCCGACCTCGTGCTCCGATTCGAGCACGTACACGTCGATGCCCGTTTGCTTGAGTCGCCAAGCCGCGGTAAGCCCACTAATCCCCGCCCCGATGACAATCACGTCGCGAGATGTTGTGGTCATCTCGGTCATGGCCCAACCCCGTCCATCAACTCGTGGTCGGAAGTGAACGCACGCGCGGTGTCGATGAATCTGCGAACATTCTCGATCGGCGTGCCTTTCAGAACGCCGTGATTGAGATTGAGAATGTGGCCGGTTCGATCACCTGACCGGAGACACTGCTTTACCGCTTCGTCAATTTCATCAAGCGATCCGCGGTGGAGCACACGATTATCCACGTTGCCCTGAAAGGCGACGCGGTCGCCGTATTCAGCACGCGCTTCACAGAGACCGATGCAACACCCGACGCTGAGCACATCCGCGCCCGTTTGCACCATGAGATCCAAATAGGGCTGCTCCTTCACAAACAAGATCGTCGGACACGACCGGTCGAGCCGACGAAGCACCGCTTCCTGGTACGGATGGGCGAACTGTTCATATTCCTCGCGCGAGAACAAGTCCGCTACGGACTCGAACAGTTGCACGACATGCACGCCCGCCTCGATCTGCATCGTAAGGTAGTCCGCGGTGACGTTCGCAAGCAGCTCCAGCAATGTGTGACACAGCGCAGGGTCGTGCTGCATCAACTGTCGTGTTTGGTCAGCGTTGGCGCCGGGGCTTCGGCCCTCGATCATAAACGTCGCCAGCGTCAACGGAGCGCCGGCGAACCCGATCAACGGCAGCGCGCCGTTGAGTTCGTTCAGCACGAGCTTGATGCTCGTCGAGACAAACGAGAGCTCGTCGCGCGGATCGAAAGCGCGCAACCGGTCGATGTCGCGGCGGTCTCGAATCGGCCCCTCCAACACGGGTCCCGGACGATAGACAAATGGCGCGCCCAGCGGCGCAAGCGGGGTGAGGATATCCTGGAAGAGGATCGCCGCATCGACGCCGAACCGGATCGGCAGCATCGTGATCTCGCACGCCAACTCCGGATCACGGAACAAGTCCTCCAGCTCCAAACCACATCGATCGCGAATCGCGAGATACTTCGGATCAAACCGCCCCGCCTGCCGCATGAGCCACACCGGCGTGCGCTCAGTTCGTTCGCGTCGAGCGGCGCGCAACAGCAGATCGTTGACCGGCGCGATCGTTGGGGCAGCGTCAAGCTTAGGCGCTGGTGGAGAAGGCATGCTGCTCACCAAGGCGATAGGCGTCTGCATGAACATAGGCATCGAACACCGCGGCGACGTTGCGCATGAGGACTCGTCCCAATGGGAACGTCAACGTGATCGTGCCGTCGCTCTCGACCTCGATCAACCCGTCCGCTTCCAAAGATTGGAGCCGAGCAAGTTCATCAGCGAAGTAGTCTTGGAAGCGAATATCGAACTGTTCTTCGATGCGCGACGGGCGAACCTGAGCGTAGCAGTACAGTTGATGAATCACCGATTGCCGAAGGCGGTCGTCGGTCGTGAGCCGGGCGCCGCGTAGGGCGGGGTCGAGGTTGGTGTGGATGCGCTCGGCGTACGCCGCCGGATCACGGATATTCTGCAAGTAGGCGAACCCGACGAATTGACTGATCGAGGACGAGCCGAGGCCGATGAGGTCGAGATCCGCGCCGGTGGTCATCCCCTGGAAGTTGCGGTTGATCGTGCCGTCGCGCATGGCCTGTACGAGCATTTCATCGCGCTTGGCGAAATGGTCGAGGCCGACAAATTCATACCCCGCGCAAGTGAAGCGCTCGACCGCCTCCAGGAACATCGCCAACTTCGATTGAGAATCCGGCATCTGCTCGTGGTGCATGCCTCGCTGCGTCGCAATCTTCTGAGGAATCTGCGCGTAGTGGTAGTACGCAATCCGATCGGGCGACAGGGTAATCGTGCGATCAATCATGTCGGTCACGGTCTGAAGCGTTTGATACGGCATGCCGTAGATCAGATCGAAGTTCACGCTCACAAAGCCGAGGTCTCGGCAGTCGTCGACACACGCAGCAACCATTTCATACGGCTGAATGCGATGAATATGTTTCTGGACCCGTTCGTCGAAATCCTGCACACCCAACGACACGCGGCTGAAACCAAGACGACGCAGGAGCTTGAGTTGCTCGAGCGATGTCACGCGCGGGTCGATCTCGATCGAGATCTCGACGTCGTCAGCGACATTGAACGCATCCGTCAGCGCGGTGTGGATTCGTTCGATGTCATCGACGGAAAGGTACGTCGGCGTTCCGCCCCCCCAATGGATTTGACGGATGGGGCGTTGTGAGCCTTCCAACGAGGCGATCCAGTTGATCTC